>NZ_CP151949.1:0-112500 GCF_038592965.1 Paenibacillus sp. FSL L8-0158
GTGGACAGCCATACCTCTGAACTATGGCAGCAAATTCTATCCATCATACAAACCAAGCTGAGTAAGCCAAGTTACGACACTTGGTTTAAGGCTACCAAGGCAGCGAAACTAAATGACCACTCCATTGTGATTTCTGCACCGACAACTTTTGCCGTGGAATGGCTTGAAAGCCGCTATACCAAGCTAGTCGGAGCAACGGTTTATGAGATTTTGGGCAAACAACTAGAGGTCAAGTTCGTTATTGAAGAGAACAAGCCCGCCGAGGTCGACCTTCAGCAACAACCTCAGCAGCAGCCGGTCGTTCATGAAGAAGCTGTGTCCCATATGCTGAATCCCAAATATACATTCGATACATTCGTCATTGGATCGGGGAACCGTTTTGCCCATGCGGCATCGCTGGCCGTCGCCGAGGCGCCGGCCAAAGCTTACAATCCGCTGTTTTTATACGGTGGTGTAGGGCTGGGAAAAACGCATCTGATGCACGCTATCGGACACTATATTTTGGAGCACAATCCGGCCAGCAAGGTCGTTTATTTATCGTCGGAGAAGTTTACGAATGAATTCATTAATGCCATCCGGGACAACCGCGGGGAAAGTTTTCGGAATAAATATCGCAACATTGATATTTTGCTGATTGATGATATTCAATTCATTGCGGGTAAGGAATCGACGCAGGAGGAATTTTTCCACACGTTCAACGCGCTTCATGAGGAACGCAAGCAGATTATAATCTCAAGCGATCGGCCACCTAAAGAGATTCCAACGCTGGAAGAACGGCTGCGCTCTCGCTTCGAGTGGGGACTCATAACGGATATTCAACCGCCGGATCTGGAGACGAGAATTGCTATTCTTCGGAAAAAGGCGCGGGCAGAAAACCTGGATATTCCCAATGAGGCCATGATGTATATCGCTAATCAAATTGATACAAACATCCGTGAGCTGGAAGGGGCGCTTATTCGCGTTGTCGCTTATTCCTCCTTAACCAATCAGGATGTAACTAGTCATCTTGCGGCTGAGGCGTTGAAGGACATTATCCCGTCCAGTCGTCCGAAAATGATCACGATCCAGGATATACAGCACCAAGTCGGGGAATTTTACAATTTACGGCTGGAGGATTTTAAAGCGCGTAAGCGGACGAAGGCTGTAGCTTTTCCACGACAGATTGCCATGTACCTGTCTCGTGAGCTAACCGACTATTCTTTGCCAAAAATCGGTGAAGCTTTCGGTGGGCGTGATCATACGACTGTCATTCATGCGCACGAAAAAATCTCCAAATCCATTCAAGTGGATCAGGATCTGTTTAAAGTTATCAACAACCTAATAGAAAAAATCAAAAATCCAACCTGAACAAGTTCAGAGCCTATACACAATTTATACACATGTGGATAGGCTTGATTTTATTAGGGTTACAGTGACTTATCCACATATTCAGTGCGCCTATTACTATTACTAATATATTTTAAAGATATACATCACCTAAATAAGGCCCGCGTCAACGCGTGCTTGAAGGATTAAAACCCGTAGGAGGAACTTATGAAGATCAGCATTCTGAAAAACGTTTTGAACGAGGCTATACAACATGTATCCAAAGCGATATCAAGTCGGACTACGATTCCAATTCTGAGTGGTATTAAGCTGGATGTGAATCACCAGGGAGTAACGCTGACCGCCAGCGATACAGACATCTCGATTCAATCCTTCATTCCGATGGAGGATGGTGACCAAACTGTCGTTCAGGTCGAACAACCCGGCAGTGTGGTGCTGCCTGCCAAATTCTTTGTCGAAATTATCAAAAAGTTGCCTTCGCAGGAGATCCGTATGGAGGTAAAAGACCAATTCCAAACCTTTATCTCGTCCGGTGCAACTGAAATTCAGATTGTTGGCCTAGATCCTGAAGAATTCCCGGTGCTTCCCAACATTGAAGAAAACCAAGTCATCTCTGTGCCAGGAGATTTGCTTAAAAATATGATTAAACAGACGGTATTCTCCATCTCCACCCACGAAACGACACCGATTTTAACCGGCGTATTGTGGAATCTGGCTGAGGGGGAACTGAAGTTTGTCGCAACGGACCGCCACCGCCTTGCCACCCGCAGCGCTCATTTGGAGACGTCTGAAGGCTTGCGTTTTAGCAATGTTGTCATTGCGGGCAAAACGCTGAATGAGCTGAGCAGAATTATTCCAGACCAAAATATGCTTGTGGATATCGTAGTAGCGGACAATCAGGTATTATTCAAAGTAGATCGGGTTCTATTTTATTCCCGCATCCTGGACGGCACCTATCCTGATACTTCTAGAATTATTCCGACCTCCTACAAAACAGAACTGATTGTGGATACAAAAAGTTTAAGTGAGTCAATTGACCGTGCTTATTTGCTGTCCCGTGAGGAAAAAACGAATATCGTAAAAATGCAGTCGTTGGAAAATGGCGGTTTGGAAATTTCCTCTAGCTCCTCTGAGCTTGGCAAAGTGCGTGAGGAAGTAACTGTGTCCAAATTTGAGGGAGAGCCGCTCAAAATTTCGTTCAACTCCAAATACATGCTTGACGTGCTGAAGGTGATTGACAGCGAGCAGCTGACGATTGCTTTTACCGGTATTATGAGTCCCATTATTTTAAAACCGGCAGATTCCAGCAATGCGCTGTATATCATCCTGCCATATCGCACAACCAACTGACATTTAACTTAACCCACCCGAGGACAAGCGAAAGGATGAACAAGCCTTGAAACAGATATCTATACAGACCGAATACATCAAGCTCGATCAATTTTTAAAATTAGCCGATTGTGTATCCACAGGAGGTATGGCTAAAGCCCTGCTGCAAGAGGGACAAGTCCGTGTGAATGGTGAACCGGAAGAACGCCGTGGAAGAAAACTGTACCCGGGTGATACCGTAGAAGTAGAGGACAACGGAAGTTTCGAAGTTACAGCAGGAGCATGATCGCCTGGGTGGCAAGGACTCCTTTTAGGTACGGAGTAACAAGGGGGACCCTATGTGTTTGTGAACAACATTGTTTTGCAGCAGTACCGGAACTATGAGCAGCTGGAACTGAATGAATTTGGTCCCGTTAATTTGCTGATCGGACAAAATGCCCAGGGCAAAACGAATCTGGTAGAGGCTATTTTTGTACTGGCTTTAACCAAAAGTCATCGAACGTCCCGCGACAAGGAGTTAATCTCTTTCGGGGCTACTTCCACTCACCTAGCTGCGGATGTGGATAAAAAATACGGGAAAATCAGACTGGATCTCTCGTTATCCACACAAGGCAAAAAGGCAAAGATCAACGGACTGGAGCAGCGAAAACTGAGCGATTTTATCGGTTCGTTAAATGTGGTCATGTTTGCACCTGAGGATCTGGAAATTGTGAAAGGAACACCGGGGGTTCGCCGCCGGTTTCTTGACATGGAAATCGGACAGGTTGCGCCAGGATATCTGTATCATTTGCAGCAATATCAGAAAGTATTGGTTCAGCGAAACAATCTACTCAAGCAAGCTTGGGGTAAGGATATGGCATCAGTGCAGCTGATGCTAGAGGTATGGAATGAGCAACTTGTTGAGCATGGTGTTAAAATTGTTAAAAAGCGGAAACAATTTATAACAAAGCTACAAAAGTGGGCTCAGGCCATTCATGAAGGGATCGCAGGTGGGACAGAAGAGTTAAAATTAACCTATGTTCCCTCCTTCAGTGAGCCAGAGGAAGAAGATGAAGCTGTCTTATTGGAGCGATTTATGATAAAGTTATCCCAAATGAGGGAACAGGAAATCCGCCGTGGCATGACTTTGGCGGGACCCCATCGTGATGATTTGGCCTTTGCCATTAACGGCAGAGAAGTGCATACGTATGGCTCTCAGGGGCAGCAGCGGACGACGGCCCTGTCCTTGAAGCTGGCCGAAATAGAGTTAATTCATGAGGAAATTGGTGAATACCCTGTCTTGCTGCTGGATGATGTTTTGTCCGAGTTGGACCCCTATCGCCAGACACAGCTGATCGAGACTTTCCAAAGCAAGGTACAGACCTTTATCACGGCAACCGGGGTTGAGACTTTGAACGCAGAACGGCTCAAGGATGCCAATATTTATCACGTCCACGACGGGCATGTGGAACACTAAGGAGTGAGTGACTGCTATGTATATTCATCTGGGTGGAGAAAAAATCATCCGCTCGTCAGAGCTTGTGGCTATTTTCGATATCTCGATTGAAAAATCCTCCAAAATCTCCAAGCAATACGTGAACCACGCCCAACAACAAAAGCATGTCGAGATGATTGGCGAAGAGGAAGCCAAGTCCATCGTAGTGACTCAGAATACGGTGTATTATTCCCCCATCTCCTCAACAACACTCAAAAAGCGGGCAAACCAGTTTGTTGCCAATGCTTAACCATAGAATCTATAGAAGTAGGTGAAAGGCATGTCTATGAATCAACCGTCTTATGATGCGGGCGAGATTCAGGTTCTCGAGGGCCTGGAAGCGGTTCGGAAACGTCCCGGGATGTATATTGGCTCCACGAGCGCCAAAGGTCTCCATCATCTGGTCTGGGAAGTTGTGGACAACAGCATTGACGAAGCGCTGGCGGGTTATTGTGACAGCATTCAAGTTGTGGTTCACGAAGATAACAGCGTTACCGTTACAGATAACGGACGCGGTATTCCGGTAAGCGAGCACGCCAAAATGAAAAAATCTGCGCTGGAAGTCGTTATGACTGTACTTCACGCAGGTGGTAAATTCGGAGGCGGAGGGTACAAGGTATCCGGTGGTCTGCATGGGGTTGGGGTATCGGTAGTGAATGCTCTCTCCAGCAAAATGATCGTTCATGTTAAACGGGACGGACATCTGTATGAGCAGGAATATCACCGTGGTGCTCCGCAGTATGATGTCAGAGTCATCGGTGATACAGACGAGACGGGTACCCAAACGACCTTCTATCCGGACGATCAAATCTTTACAGAAACGACCGTATATGATTATGATACGCTCCAAACGCGGATTCGTGAGTTGGCTTTCCTGAACAAAGGCATAGCAATCAGCTTGACTGATGAGCGGACAGGAGCCAGCGATACATTCCATTACGAGGGCGGAATCAGTGAATATGTGCAATTCTTGAATCAAAAAAGAGAAGCGCTACATGAACAGCCGATTTATGTCGAAGGCTCGCGGGATATGATTCAAGTCGAAGTTGCATTGCAATATAACGACAGCTATACCGAAAATATTTATTCTTTTGCCAACAACATCAACACCCATGAGGGCGGAACCCACGAATCAGGCTTCAAGAGTGCATTAACTCGAATTATTAACGATTATGCACGTAAAAATGGCTTGATTAAGGACAATAACGCCAACTTGACTGGTGACGATGTGCGTGAAGGATTGACGGCGATTATCTCCGTCAAAATTCCAGAACCACAGTTTGAGGGTCAGACCAAGACAAAGCTGGGTAACAGTGAGGTGCGAGGGATTGTCGAATCCCTATTCGCAGAGAAACTCCAGGAATTCCTAGAGGAAAATCCGTCTGTTTCCCGCCGCGTGGTTGATAAATCATTACAAGCAGCACGTGCCCGGGAAGCAGCGCGTAAAGCGCGTGAGCTTACACGTCGTAAAAGTGCGCTTGAAATCAGTTCACTCCCGGGTAAGCTGGCGGACTGTTCCTCTAAGGATGCTTCGATTAGTGAACTGTACATCGTCGAAGGTGACTCAGCAGGGGGATCGGCCAAGCAGGGTCGCGATCGTCACTTTCAAGCTATTTTGCCGATTCGCGGTAAAATCCTGAATGTTGAAAAGGCACGCTTGGACCGTATTTTGTCCAGTGATGAAATCCGGTCGATGGTAACAGCAATGGGTACAGGGATCGGAGACGACTTTGACATCGCCAAAGCCCGTTATCACAAGGTCATCATCATGACAGATGCGGATGTCGATGGTGCCCATATTCGTACGTTGTTGCTGACGTTCTTCTATCGGTACATGCGTAAAATCATTGATGCAGGCTATATTTATATTGCTCAGCCGCCACTATTCAAAGTAGAGCGTAACAAAGTTGTACGTTATGCGAACTCCGAGGCGGAACGTGATGAGATCATCAGGGAATTTGGAGAAAACGCGAAGTACAATGTACAGCGCTATAAAGGTTTGGGTGAGATGAATGCGACCCAACTTTGGGAAACAACGATGGACCCTGAGAGTCGTACTATGCTTCAGGTAACTGTCAGTGATGCGATGCTGGCTGATACACTGTTCAATACCCTGATGGGGGATAATGTAGAACCTCGTCGTGACTTTATCCAAGAACATGCGAAGTACGTGAAAAATCTCGATTTTTAATGTGTGATGGTCCTTCCTAGTGGCTATATTACGTGCTCATTAGGTAGTATTTTGTAAGAGTTCACAAGGGGCGCCCAGAGGGGCGTCCCTTTTCTTGTCATTAACCAGCCCGGGTGTATTTGAATATTTAATCTCATTGTTTTAGGCCTTTTTCTTAGAACGTACCGGTTTACCTGTGGATGAAGAGTACCGGCCGTAGCCTACTGCATATCTGAATATTTTATGATAGAGGCTTTTGTTGGGAAGGGAAGAGAACACCTTGATTGCTGGTCTCGTATTAACCTCCAGAATCCACGGATAATTTTGCTGATCCAGTCCCACATCTAATCCAATTTCCCTTAAACGTGGGTATTTTTTTTGCAACTGCCAGGCTACCCGTTCGCCCATTTTCGATAATTTTTGCTCCAGTCGTACAGCTTCCTTTACATCCATGTATGGAGCGACCAGCTCATTGAAAAAGCGCGTTGTCCCACCGCTGTGATGATTGGTGACGACTTTTTCAGGAGCAGCTACGCGTCCTACAATAAGCGTTGTTTCCCATTGGTGTCTCAAGTTCATCTGGGTTAATACCCTCAGATCGAAGGGGCGTGCTTCATGCTGAAGAAGTGGAATTCCACGCTGGATCAGATATGGACGTTTTCGTATGCGGGAGGAAACTACTCTATGCAGATCTTCTAGACTTTCGAAGGTGAAGGTATCTACTTCATAGCGAAGCACATACCAAGTTCTCTCTTCGATGATTCCTTCTTCTGTCGGTGGGAGCGGCTCTGTCAGCCTCTCTGCCCGCATAACCCCTTTTCCATAAGTACCGTTATCTGGCTTAATATAGACAGTGCCGTACACGGCCAACATTTCGTTCAAGTGATCAAATGTGTACAATCGTGTTTCTGGTACATAAGCGGCCAATGTCGGATTGGGCAGAATGGCGTTGGTTTTGGTCCACTTACTGGATACTCGCTGAATAGACAAGTAATCTCATCCCTTTCTTTTCGAAATATGAGTCATGTACTTGGAATCCGCAACACTTTGACAAAACAAGGGAAACTAAAGGACAAGTGCGTAAAACAATGATATAATAGAGAAATACGGCGTTTTTCGGAATTTTGCTAAGTGAACCCTGACCGTATACGTATTGTATGTGGAAAAGGCCCTTAGGGTGGGGGCTAATCCCCAGCTCTGGGGAATTTGTTATAATCAGGGCTTGTGAGTTGTACAAGAGAGTAGCGATCTGCTACAGGCAGAAAGAGAATGACGAGGGATTTACGCTGTAAAGAGGACAGATGCGTTTAATTGTGCTCTTTTTGTGAAAGTAATATAATTATACAGATAAGGATTTCAGCCAAAGTCCTGCGCAGAGAGCGGAGTGTATAGGCAGTATCTTGTTAGGCTTTTCACATAGAGAGCATTGTATTGAAGGATAAGAAGGGGGACCAGCATGGCGGATCAAAATAACTCGCAAATCATTAATAGGGATATCGGAGTGGAAATGCGCGAATCCTTTATGGATTATGCCATGAGTATTATTGTTAGCCGTGCCTTGCCTGATGTGCGGGACGGACTGAAGCCGGTGCACCGTCGTATTTTGTACGCGATGTCCGAGCTAGGCATGTCGCCAGATAAGCCTTACAAAAAATCGGCAAGAATTGTCGGCGAAGTTATCGGTAAATATCACCCCCATGGTGATACGGCTGTATATGATACGATGGTGCGGATGGCGCAGGATTTTTCCCTGCGTTATATGTTGGTGGATGGACACGGTAACTTTGGCTCCGTGGATGGAGATATGGCGGCAGCGATGCGTTACACCGAAGCACGTTTGTCCAAGATTGCCATGGAAATGCTACGTGATTTGAACAAAGAGACCGTTGATTTTATGCCGAACTATGATGGTGAAGAGAACGAGCCTGTTGTATTACCTGCACGTTATCCTAACTTGCTGGTGAATGGGGTCGGTGGGATTGCAGTCGGGATGGCTACCAATATTCCTCCGCATAACTTGGGAGAGGTTATCGATGGTGTACAAGCACTGATCGAAAACCCTGACATTACGCCGATGGAACTTATGGATTATATTCAAGGGCCGGATTTCCCGACAGCAGGTTATATTTTAGGACGCTCTGGTATCCGTCAGGCGTACCAGACGGGCCGCGGATCTGTGACCATGCGTGCGAAGACCACCATAGAAGAGATCGGCAATAAAGCACGGATTATCGTGCATGAGCTACCTTACCAAGTGAATAAGGCTCGCCTGGTTGAGAAAATTGCCGAATTAGTACGTGACAAACGTATTGAAGGCATTACGGATCTCCGTGATGAATCGGACCGTACGGGTATGCGTGTCGTTATTGAGTTGCGTAGAGACGTGAACCCGAATGTCGTTCTGAATAATTTGTTTAAACATACAGCTATGCAGTCGAATTTCGGTATTAATATGCTTGCCATTGTAAACAACGAACCGAAGATTCTGAACCTGAAGGATGTCTTGTATCATTATCTCAAACATCAGGTCGAAGTTATTCGTCGACGGACAGAATTTGATCTGAAAAAAGCCGAAGCTAGAGCACACATTCTGGAAGGCTTGCGCATTGCTCTTGACCATCTGGACGAAGTTATTGCCTTGATTCGTTCTTCCCAAACTGCAGAAGCAGCTCGTGAAGGACTGATTGAGCGTTTCTCGCTCACTCTTGAGCAGTCTCAGGCTATTCTAGATATGCGTCTGCAACGCTTAACCGGTTTGGAACGTGAGAAGATCGAGAACGAATATAACGAGCTAATACAAAAGATTGCGGAATATCGCGAGATTTTGGCGAACGAGCATCTGGTACTCAACATCATTAGCGAAGAGCTGAATGAACTTAAAGGACGTTTCTCTGATGAACGTCGCACTGAAATTACAGTGGGTGAAGAGAGTATTCTGGATGAGGATCTCATTCCGCGTGAAGATGTTATTATTACTGTAACCCATACGGGATATATCAAACGCCTTCCTGTTACTACTTATCGCAGTCAAAAACGCGGTGGTCGTGGTGTAGTGGGTATGGATACCAAAAATGAGGATTTCGTAGAGCATCTGTTCATTACGAATTCACATCATCATTTGTTATTCTTTACCGACAAGGGTAAGGTATATCGGATTAAGGCCTATGAGATTCCTGATCTAAGCCGGACAGCCCGGGGGACACCAATTATTAACCTGATTCAGATTGAACAGGGTGAGTCGATCAATGCGGTAATTCCAATTGAGGAGTTTGTGGAGGATAGCTATCTATTCTTTGCGACCCAGCATGGAATTATTAAGAAGACACCCCTTGACGATTATGCAAATATCCGCAAAGGTGGCTTGATCGCCATTAACTTGCGTGAAGATGATGCCCTGATCGAAGTGAAGCTGACGGACGGACAGCAGGAAATGATTATTGGTACAGCACAAGGCATGTCTATCCGTTTCCCTGAAAGTGACGTACGGTCTATGGGCCGTAGCGCTACAGGGGTTAAAGGGATTAGTCTTGATGAGAGTGATGCTGTAATTGGTATGGATATCGTGGATACCAGCCTGGATATCCTGATTGTAACGTCCAAGGGTTATGGCAAACGTACTCCTGTTGTGGATTATCGTATCCAAAGCCGTGGAGGCAAGGGGATCAAGACGATTAATGTTACGGATAAAAATGGTCCGGTTGTCGGTCTCAAAGTTGTAAAAACCGAAGAGGATCTGATGATCATTACAGCTAGTGGCACCTTGATTCGGACTAGCATGGGGGAAATCTCCACGATGGGTCGGAATACACAAGGGGTAAGGCTGATTAATATCCGCGATGATGATTCGGTTGCAACGGTTTGTCGAGCGAACAAGAATGAGGAGCAGGATGAACTGCTTGAAGAATTATTAGAGGATGGGGAAGCTGGAGAAGGCTTATCTCTATCATCTGTTGAACCAACTCTCGAAACGAATACAGAAGATACGGAAGGTAACGACCCAGAATCTTCTGAGGGTGAATAAGAGCCCGAATATAGAGTAACAGTAGTTATTAAATTTTTAGAAGGAAGAGGCTCTCTGACTATTTGGTTAGGGAGTCTCTTTTTCTTTTTCTGGCTAACGAATTCAGACAAGTATGCTTTAAATGCCATAAAATGAATGTACAGGATCATTCCCAAGTAATATAATGACAACATAACTGGCAGCTGGAGCAGCTGTTGTGAGAACAGAGAGGTTGACCATGACAACTGTACCCGTATCCGAATTAAAAGCAGGACTTAGATTGCAAAGCGATGTATTTACAGAAATGGGCAGCTTGCTGCTACCGAAAGGGCGCATTCTGCTGCCACGTGACTTGGAGATTTTACAGGCGTTCCTGATCCAGCAGGTTGAGGTAGGGACTGATGATCTTATAAAATCCAGTAGCGAGTCTACGACAGTTCGATCTGGAACATCTGAATCGCAAGGACCTTCGTTAGATGGACGAGATGAATCTGAACAATTTCAAGATGAGTATGACAAAATGGTGATGCTCGTTAAGAATGCATTTCAATCGGTACTCGTCTCTAATTTATCTATATATGAACTGCGAGGACAATTGGAGTCCTTACTGATGCACATTCAGCGCTATAGTGTAATGACCTATACTCCGCCCGCCATGATCGAAGTGGACTATATTTTTCACAATGCCGTGCTAACCTCCCTTACTTCCTATTCCATTGCACAATGGATCGGATTACCTCAGAAGGATTGGATGCAGGTGGCTTTTGCCGGATTGCTTCATGACATAGGGAACGCTAAAATGGACCCGGCCATTTTGTACAAGCCCTCAAAACTAACGTGGGAAGAGCAAGAAGAAATACGTCGTCATACATCACTAGGATACCAGTTGCTTAAAAATGTGAAAGCCATTAATGAAGGTGTACGTTTGGCAGCTCTTCAGCATCATGAGAAAGTGGACGGTACCGGATATCCACTGCGTCTTAAAGGAGAACAAATCCACATTTATGCTAAAATCGTCGGAGTGGCTGATGTATTCCATGCCATGACTCTGGAGAAAACATACCGACCTGCTCAATCACCCTATTTGGTCCTAGAGCAAATTAAATCAGAATCATTTGGAAAGCTGGACCCCAATGTCGTACAAGTGTTTATTCATAAGTTAACCCAATTCAATAATGGAACCAAGGTGCGCCTCAATGATAACCGTACAGGGGAAATTATATTTGCTGATCGAGATCATCCGACTCGGCCGTTGATTCAAGTAGATGGAGAAATCATTAACTTAATGCTGCAAAGAGAGCTTTATATCGAGTGTATTGTTACCTAACTAAGTATTTAAAAAAAAGAGTTGCATAATGCAAGGAAAGTATGATATATTAATTCTTGTCGCTTCAAGTGCTATCAAAAAGAGTGAAAAACACTTTTTTAAAAAAGTGTTGACATTACTCTAGGGAATATGATAGACTATAAAAGTTGCTGAGGGGTTGAAAGAAACGCCGAGGCGGACAACGAATGTTTGATCTTTGAAAACTGAACAACGAGTGAGTAAAACGATTTTGTTCGCAAAATCAAACAAGAGATATTTTATCTCGTCAGTTTCAAAATGAGCTTATCGCTCTTTCTATAAACCAGCTTCGGTTGGTCTTTAATGGAGAGTTTGATCCTGGCTCAGGACGAACGCTGGCGGCGTGCCTAATACATGCAAGTCGAGCGGGGTTGTGTAGAAGCTTGCTTCTACACAACCTAGCGGCGGACGGGTGAGTAACACGTAGGCAACCTGCCCACAAGACAGGGATAACTACCGGAAACGGTAGCTAATACCCGATACATCCTTTACCTGCATGGGCGAAGGAGGAAAGACGGAGCAATCTGTCACTTGTGGATGGGCCTGCGGCGCATTAGCTAGTTGGTGGGGTAAAGGCCTACCAAGGCGACGATGCGTAGCCGACCTGAGAGGGTGATCGGCCACACTGGGACTGAGACACGGCCCAGACTCCTACGGGAGGCAGCAGTAGGGAATCTTCCGCAATGGGCGAAAGCCTGACGGAGCAACGCCGCGTGAGTGATGAAGGTTTTCGGATCGTAAAGCTCTGTTGCCAGGGAAGAACGTCTTGTAGAGTAACTGCTACAAGAGTGACGGTACCTGAGAAGAAAGCCCCGGCTAACTACGTGCCAGCAGCCGCGGTAATACGTAGGGGGCAAGCGTTGTCCGGAATTATTGGGCGTAAAGCGCGCGCAGGCGGCTCTTTAAGTCTGGTGTTTAATCCCGAGGCTCAACTTCGGGTCGCACTGGAAACTGGGGAGCTTGAGTGCAGAAGAGGAGAGTGGAATTCCACGTGTAGCGGTGAAATGCGTAGAGATGTGGAGGAACACCAGTGGCGAAGGCGACTCTCTGGGCTGTAACTGACGCTGAGGCGCGAAAGCGTGGGGAGCAAACAGGATTAGATACCCTGGTAGTCCACGCCGTAAACGATGAATGCTAGGTGTTAGGGGTTTCGATACCCTTGGTGCCGAAGTTAACACATTAAGCATTCCGCCTGGGGAGTACGGTCGCAAGACTGAAACTCAAAGGAATTGACGGGGACCCGCACAAGCAGTGGAGTATGTGGTTTAATTCGAAGCAACGCGAAGAACCTTACCAGGTCTTGACATCCCTCTGACCGGTCTAGAGATAGACCTTTCCTTCGGGACAGAGGAGACAGGTGGTGCATGGTTGTCGTCAGCTCGTGTCGTGAGATGTTGGGTTAAGTCCCGCAACGAGCGCAACCCTTATGCTTAGTTGCCAGCAGGTCAAGCTGGGCACTCTAAGCAGACTGCCGGTGACAAACCGGAGGAAGGTGGGGATGACGTCAAATCATCATGCCCCTTATGACCTGGGCTACACACGTACTACAATGGCCGGTACAACGGGAAGCGAAGCCGCGAGGTGGAGCCAATCCTAGAAAAGCCGGTCTCAGTTCGGATTGTAGGCTGCAACTCGCCTACATGAAGTCGGAATTGCTAGTAATCGCGGATCAGCATGCCGCGGTGAATACGTTCCCGGGTCTTGTACACACCGCCCGTCACACCACGAGAGTTTACAACACCCGAAGTCGGTGGGGTAACCCGCAAGGGAGCCAGCCGCCGAAGGTGGGGTAGATGATTGGGGTGAAGTCGTAACAAGGTAGCCGTATCGGAAGGTGCGGCTGGATCACCTCCTTTCTATGGAGAATCGTTTCCTGCGATGGAAACATTCAAATCAGCAGGTACATGTACCTGCGACCGGATATTCAATTCGGTTCATCACGTTCGTGTGAATGAAATGAATATCCTGAACTTACTCACTCGTTGCTCAGTTTTGAGAGCTCAAACTCTCAAGCTTCGACGAATACTTCATTCACACATCCGTGTGGAACCGAAATATTCATCAGGTTTCGCTTCGATGAAGCGAATTGCACCTTGAAAACTGGATACCGAAACGAAATTGCGTTTTAGAATATTCCTTTAAGCTGATCTTGTGTAAACAAGTGAAATAAAGGTAGCTGCCTTGAATTTCATTCACACGTGAGTGTTGAACCGAAACTCAAAGCAAATCGTATTTACGATGTAAATACTAGGTTAAGCTACAAAGAGCACACGGAGGATGCCTAGGCGCCAGGAGCCGACGAAGGACGTGGCGAACAACGATAAAGCCTCGGGGAGCTGTAAGCAAGCTTTGATCCGGGGATGTCCGAATGGGGAAACCCGACTGTCTTCATCGACAGTCACTTTCTGTTGAATACATAGGCAGAATAGAGGCAGACCAGGGGAACTGAAACATCTAAGTACCCTGAGGAAGAGAAAACAATAGTGATTCCGTCAGTAGCGGCGAGCGAACGCGGATTAGCCCAAACCAAGGAGCTTGCTCCTTGGGGTTGTGGGACGTCTCACATGGAGTTACAAAGGAACCGGTTAGATGAAGAGGTCTGGAAAGGCCCGCCAGAGAAGGTAAAAGCCCTGTAGTTCAAAACTTGTTCCCTCCGAGACGGATCCCGAGTAGTGCGGGGCACGTGAAACCCCGTATGAATCCGGCAGGACCATCTGCCAAGGCTAAATACTCCCTGGCGACCGATAGTGAAGCAGTACCGTGAGGGAAAGGTGAAAAGCACCCCGGAAGGGGAGTGAAATAGATCCTGAAACCGTGTGCTTACAAGAAGTCAGAGCCCGATCTATGGGTGATGGCGTGCCTTTTGTAGAATGAACCGGCGAGTTACGTTCCCGTGCAAGGTTAAGGTGAAGAGCTGAAGCCGCAGCGAAAGCGAGTCTGAATAGGGCGAATGAGTACGTGGACGTAGACCCGAAACCGGGTGATCTACCCCTGTCCAGGGTGAAGGTGCGGTAACACGCACTGGAGGCCCGAACCCACGCATGTTGAAAAATGCGGGGATGAGGTGGGGGTAGCGGAGAAATTCCAATCGAACCCGGAGATAGCTGGTTCTCCCCGAAATAGCTTTAGGGCTAGCCTCGGAAAGAAGAATCGTGGAGGTAGAGCACTGATTGGGTGCGGGGCCCGCAAGGGTTACCAAGCTCAGTCAAACTCCGAATGCCATAGATTTAGTTCCGGGAGTCAGACAGTGAGTGCTAAGATCCATTGTCGAAAGGGAAACAGCCCAGACCATCAGCTAAGGTCCCCAAGTGTGTGTTAAGTGGGAAAGGATGTGGAGTTGCACAGACAACCAGGATGTTGGCTTAGAAGCAGCCACCATTGAAAGAGTGCGTAATAGCTCACTGGTCGAGTGACTCTGCGCCGAAAATGTAACGGGGCTAAACACACCACCGAAGCTATGGCTTGATGCATTGCATCAGGGGTAGGGGAGCGTTGAATGCGGGTTGAAGGTGTACCGTAAGGAGCGCTGGACTGCATTCAAGTGAGAATGCCGGTATGAGTAACGAAAAGATCTGTGAGAATCAGATCCGCCGAAAGCCTAAGGGTTCCTGAGGAAGGTTCGTCCGCTCAGGGTAAGTCGGGACCTAAGGCGAGGCCGATAGGCGTAGTCGAAGGACAACAGGTCGAAATTCCTGTACCACCGTAATCCGTTATGAGCGATGGGGTGACGCAGTAGGGTAGTGACGCGGACTGATGGATGTCCGTCTAAGCAGTGAGGCTGGTGTGTAGGCAAATCCGCACATCGTAAGGCTGGGCTGTGATGGGGAGCGAAAATTATAGTAGCGAAGGTCATGATCTCAGACTGCCAAGAAAAGCCTCTAGCCAGGAGAAGGTGCCCGTACCGCAAACCGACACAGGTAGGCGAGAAGAGAATTCTAAGGCGCGCGGAAGAACTCTCGTTAAGGAACTCGGCAAAATGACCCCGTAACTTCGGGAGAAGGGGTGCCTCGGTAGGGTGAATAGCCCGAGGGGGCCGCAGTGAAAAGGCCCAAGCGACTGTTTAGCAAAAACACAGGTCTGTGCGAAGCCGCAAGGCGAAGTATACGGGCTGACGCCTGCCCGGTGCTGGAAGGTTAAGGGGAGTGGTAAGCCTTCGGGCGAAGCTATGAACCGAAGCCCCAGTAAACGGCGGCCGTAACTATAACGGTCCTAAGGTAGCGAAATTCCTTGTCAGGTAAATTCTGACCCGCACGAATGGCGTAACGACTTGGGCGCTGTCTCAACGAGAGATCCGGTGAAATTTTAATACCTGTGAAGATGCAGGTTACCCGCGACAAGACGGAAAGACCCCATGGAGCTTTACTGCAGCTTGATATTGAATTTGGGTACGATCTGTACAGGATAGGTGGGAGCCGTAGAATCTTGAGCGCCAGCTTGAGAGGAGGCATCCTTGGGATACCACCCTGATCGTATCTAGGTTCTAACTTGGTACCGTGATCCGGTGCGAGGACAGTGTCAGGTGGGCAGTTTGACTGGGGCGGTCGCCTCCTAAAGAGTAACGGAGGCGCCCCAAGGTTCCCTCAGAATGGTTGGAAATCATTCGAAGAGTGCAAAGGCAGAAGGGAGCTTGACTGCGAGACCTACAAGTCGAGCAGGGACGAAAGTCGGGCTTAGTGATCCGGTGGTACCGCATGGAAGGGCCATCGCTCAACGGATAAAAGCTACCCTGGGGATAACAGGCTTATCTCCCCCAAGAGTCCACATCGACGGGGAGGTTTGGCACCTCGATGTCGGCTCATCGCATCCTGGGGCTGAAGTAGGTCCCAAGGGTTGGGCTGTTCGCCCATTAAAGCGGTACGCGAGCTGGGTTCAGAACGTCGTGAGACAGTTCGGTCCCTATCTGTCGTGGGCGTAGGAAATTTGAGAGGAGCTGTCCTTAGTACGAGAGGACCGGGATGGACGTACCGCTGGTGTACCAGTTGTTCCGCCAGGAGCACCGCTGGGTAGCTATGTACGGAAGGGATAAGCGCTGAAAGCATCTAAGCGTGAAGCCCCCCTCAAGATGAGATTTCCCAGTATGTAAGACCCCTTGAAGACGACGAGGTAGATAGGTTGGGGGTGGAAGTGCAGTAATGCATGGAGCTGACCAATACTAATCGGTCGAGGGCTTATCCTAAGATAAAACGCAAATGAGTTTCGGATCCAGTTTTCAGGGTGTAACCTTGAAGGTATGTAGAAATGCATACGAAATACGCATTGAAATTCATTCACACAGCTGTGATGAACCGAGTTTCAATACGGAAGAATTTGCGTAGCAAATTCATGTTTGGTGGCGATAGCGGAGGGGTTCCACACGTACCCATCCCGAACACGACCGTTAAGCCCTCCAGCGCCGATGGTACTTGGACCGCAGGGTCCTGGGAGAGTAGGACGTCGCCAAGCAACAGGTAAAGAGGACCATGATCTCAATGAGATCATGGTCCTCTTTTGCATATACGTATATTTTAGAAATATCCTTACAAAAGGAAGGTAACATTTTTGTTACGGAATGTAAGAGTAAACCCTGTATAATATAGGTATTGAATCCCATACACACACGCTGCATTATTGCAGAATTATGCAAACTCCATCATAGGATTTTTGTATAATCAATCAGGCTGGTAAGGAGGGAAGATCATGCGGCGAAATAAATGGCTTGCTCTATTGGTGCTATTCAGTGTCGCTGTCGCGATTCTTACCGGGTGCGTGGAAGAGGAGCCTTCTTGGACATCGTTTGAGGGTGCTGCCAATGAGAAGACGTTTCCGGTTCCCAAAGAAGCTAGTAAAACCGATCGGGCCAGCAGTAATTCGGACATGGACTATGTTCGCTATGCACTGCCAGCGTTGAAGGAAAGTGATAGTCTACCTGCTCCTTATCTAGAGGAGATTGCAGCTTGGGGCTGGACTGAGGAACCGAATTTATCCACCTCCAATCAGAAGGTGTTTCAGAAAAATAAACACATGGTGCATTTGTCTGTGCATGATGGTTCTTTTACTGTATTGGTTCCAAAAGACAGAAAGGCTGTTGTGAAGAGCAAAAGCGTGGATCTTAATTAGGCGTACGGTTTTCAACCGAGTAAGCAGCATAGGACTTAATGTAGATCATATTTATAGTAAACTCATAGCGTATTGATGCTGTGTATAATGATGAATGATGAGATCGGATATGGGGAAGCACTCAGAACTGCCGTTGAGTAGGGAGTGGCTTCCTTTTATATATTTGCATGTTGAATAATTGCTCTACATTAATAACGAGGATAAAGGTGAGGAAAGGTTTACTTGATAAGAGAATAAAGCGATTATAGTTGTTAAGTCGCAAAAAAAGGAGTAACCGGTTGAGGTTGCTCCTTTTTTATTGCTTCAGTCTATGTCGTTGTAGGTTAGTTCAGATCCGAATTTTTTATCTGTACGGGTATGAGTGGTTAGATTTACTGTTGGTAATATGAGGCATCTTCATCGGTAAACTTCAACATGCCGTCTTTTCTCTCGCCCGTAAGCCGACTGAGGATGTATAGACGCGGTGCAATAAGCCATAGATGCCAGAAGAGTAAGGATACCGTAAAGGCTGGTGGAGACCAGAGAATGAATACGCCTGATAAGCAGATACCGATCCAGAGGGTATGTATGTGCACACGACGAAAGATGCTATAGCCTATGTACTGGTCTGTCATATAGCCTAGCCAAGGTAATTTACGGTGGAATGCCCAGCGTTTGCGGAAGGATGTTCCGCCACCAATGTATAGGACAGATCGTGAGATTACGAAGTGTACCCATAAGGTTAGGAAAAAGGCAAGAGCAAACAAAAACACGCTAGTCCAGGAAAAGGCTAGAAGCAGAAAGAGAAGCATAATAATAGGCAGTGTGATGTGACTCCATATTAGTTGACGCGGTATACTGATTTTTTTAATGAGCTTGTAGTGATAGTAGGTAGCTTTGGTTCCGGTTTCCTCTGTCATGCGAACAGTCCTTTCATTAATCTACTGCATCACAAGTGGCTTCCCGTCCACAGCCGGAAAAAGGGACGGTACTTCGCTCATGCCGCTTTAAATAAGCATTTAATCGTTTTTGTAGAAATACAGAATGATCGACATCCAGTGTTAGCTAGCCTACTCTATAATTACTGGAAAAGCTATCACTGGTGAAGTGTTCAAGTCTCCGATGAAAGGGTATCCATACATAAGAGCTTTTCTTATTATATCGGCATAGACGGCTGTTTTTTAAACATACAGGGTACAAACACCATAATGGCCCAGAAGGAATATATATAGAGTATATCGTCAAACTGAGCTATGAAAAGGTTTAAAATAGTAGAAAGTGCCCCATACTAATAGTAAAAGAAACAAGGTGGGATGGATATGCATGATCAAGGCGGCCACCGCTGTATTATATGCGGACAGCACAAGCATGAAGGCATTTTTATCGTTTCCGAGTTTATCTGTGATACGTGTGAAGCTGAAATGGTACACACGGATGCAACTGATGCCAAATATCATTTTTTTATTGATCAACTAAAGCAAATCTGGGTACAGAAAAATGCATAATATCCTTTGCTAATTAGTCTTTGAAGGATTGGCATTCAAGGTCTGTCGATACGGGCCTTTTTTTCTGTGAGTAAAAGTAGGATTCCGCTTGATTTTACGATAAAATAAGGTAGATATAAAGCTTTGTTTGGAAGGATTGCAGAATGATGGGGAAAAAGGCGGTACACGCACCATTAATGGAAGCTCTAATACGTTACCGGACTCAGGGCAATACTTCTTTCCATGTACCCGGTCATAAAAATGGACAAGTATATGAGCAAGAAAATATTGCATCTCTGTTGCAAGAAGTGATGTCTATTGATGCGACAGAAATTACTGGACTGGATGATTTGCATCACCCAGAAGGTGTGATTCGTGAAGGGCAAGAGCTGGCTGCAAAGTGCTTTGGCGCTGAAGAGAGCTTTTGGCTAATTGGAGGAAGCACGGTCGGTAATTTGGCTATGATTTTAACTGTATGTACGGAGCCGGGAGATTTACTGCTGGTACAGAGAAATGTACACAAATCTGTCCTGAACGGTCTCATGCTGTCAGGGGCTAATGCGGTATTCCTGGATCCGGAAATAGATACACTGAGCGGACTGGCGGTTGCCCCAACGGCGGATACAATAAAGGCTGCACTGAAGACATATCCCTCGGCTAAAGGGGTGTTACTTACACTACCTAATTACTATGGGATGGGACATGACCTGACGGCAACGGCTAAGGTCTGCCATGCAGCCCATGTGCCGCTATTGGTAGATGAGGCCCACGGTGCCCATTATGGGCTGCATCCTCGTTTGCCAGCCTCTGCGCTATCCTGCGGGGCTGATGTAGTCGTCCAGTCGACACATAAAATGCTTCCAGCCATGACCATGGGGGCCATGTTACATGTGCAGGGAGAGAGAATCCATCGGGGACTGCTTCGTCAGCGGTTGGCGATGGTGCAAAGCTCTAGCCCTTCTTATCCGTTAATGGCTTCATTGGATTTGGCAAGATGGTATATAGAGGCGTATGGAGCAGATGCTTTTACCATGGGCTTAGCGGCGGCAGATGCTTTTAGAAAGGGCCTAGAGCAGCTCCCACGCTTTCGCTTGTTAGAACCTACACAGCAGGAACTAGAGGGGGAAGACGCTCACAGGGGAATCTCTGAGGTCCTAGAAAGGGCTGAGGAGGGAATAAGCGGATATTCAACCCAGGATCCTTTTAAATTGGTGCTGTATGATACTTGGGGTATACTGGATGGGTTTGGACTCAAGCATGAGTTGGAGACTTACGGATGTACTCCAGAGATGAGCGACGAAAAACATGTTGTTTTATTGTTTACGTTAGGCTCTACGGCTAAGGATGCGAGTCACCTGTTGCAGGCTCTTGTGCATATAAATAATGATATAAGATTTAAGGAGGCGGCTGGTGAGCCGGGACCAACGGAAAAAGAGCAGCAAAGACTCGAATTAGATTTTTCCACGTGGAACAATGATAGAATGAAGGGATACTCTATTCCGGTGCCGTTTGGACTTCGGCCGATTATCCCGGATCAGATGGAGACCGTGCCTGTAGAGGAATGCGCTGGCAGGGTAGCGGCCGAAATGATTATCCCGTATCCTCCAGGTATTCCACTGCTATATGCAGGAGAAACGATTACAGAAGCGATTGCACTGCGGATGGGTCGTTTACGTGAGCTAGGAGCCAAATGGCACGGGGTAGCAGATGAAAGGATGCTTACAATTCGGGTATTCCGTTTACAATAAAGATTAGATACTAGAGACTTAACAAATACAGAAGACTGAATAAAAGAAGCATACGTACCTATGGGTGACTTTTATTTTTCAGGCAGGAAAGCAGGGAATAACATGAATCGCAAAGGCATTTTTATTACGCTGGAGGGGGGAGACGGCTCCGGTAAAACAACTATGATTCAACGGCTGGCGAAGTTTATGGAGGAAGAAGGCTATCCAGTCATCACGACGAGGGAGCCGGGTGGCATCGAAATTTCCGAAAAGATTCGCTCTATCATTTTGGACCCTGCTCATACCAGTATGGATGCTCGAACGGAGGCACTTTTATACGCGGCGGCGCGGCGTCAGCATTTGGTGGAGAAGGTAAAGCCGGCTATTGAACAGGGAGCTATCGTTTTATGTGATCGTTTTGTGGATAGTAGCTTAGTCTATCAAGGGTTTGCAAGAGGAATCGGAATTGAAGAGGTAGCTTCAATTAATCGCTTTGCGGTAGATGATTGGGAGCCGGATGCCACATTTTATCTGGATATTGAGCCCGAACTGGGATTGGCAAGAATTAATGCGTCACGAGGAGCAGAAATGGACCGCCTCGACATGGAGAGTATATCGTTTCACCATAAGGTACGAGAGGCATATTTGGACTTGGCTCGCAAATTTCCAGAGCGAATTACAATTGTTGATGCATCTCCGGCGCCAGAGCAGGTGGAGCAAGTATTGAAGGATTTGCTGAAAAAACGGTTTGCTCAGAATTTTAGCATATAATTGTCGAAGGATATACGGTAAAATTGAGCTAGGGACAAGGTTGTCTCTAATATGACTTGAAGGAGGAATACAGGATGAAGCTGATTATTGCGATTGTACAGGATAAGGACAGTAATAGATTATCCAGCGGACTGGTGAAAGCTAATTTCCGTGCTACCAAATTGGCGAGCACAGGAGGATTTCTGCGTGCAGGTAATACGACATTTATGATCGGTGTTGATGACAATCAGGTGGACTCATTAATGAACGTCATTCGCAGCAGTTGCAAGGTTCGTGAACAGCTGGTCACACCCGTTACCCCTATGAGCGGGACGACGGACTCCTATTTGCCGTTGCCTGTTGAAGTGCAGGTGGGTGGAGCGACGGTATTCGTGATGCCTGTAGACCGTTTCGAGCATTTCTGAATCTACACAATAGGGCCTATTCTGCCGATATGATAGGGGAATCGCCTGTATCTTCCTACATGATAGGAATGAGGGCAGATCCACTAAAACGGCAGCGCTACAGCGCAGTCCCCGGAAAGCCGAAAAAACCCTGAGTTCTAGGTTGAACTGTTCATGAAGGGGGAAAGTGGAAGCATCCGGGGAGAAAGCAGGTTTATATGAAAATAAATCCGGGCTATCGCCCTTTACAAAGTACATTGTCTACAAATGAAATGAGTGCAAAGCCAATTCAGCCCAAGAGCTTCTCCGACGTTATGCAGCAAAATGGGGAGCAAGCTTCGCAGGAGGAATTGAATCGGCGCTTTAAGGAAATACAAATGCAGGGAGATCGTCTTGCACGTTCAATGACGATTCGTGAGCTGAAGGCCTATAAGATGCTGGTTAAACGGTTTTTGGAAGATACAGTTCGGCGAGGCGTGTCCATGAAGGACACGAAGGGCTGGGATCGCCGGGGACGCAGCAAACGTTATAAGCTGATTGATGAAGTGGATGAGCTGTTGCTCAAAATGGCAGATGAACTGCTCGAAACCGAGCAAGGCAAGATTGAGCTTTTGCAAGGGGTCGGTGAGATCAGAGGATTGCTGATTAATCTCTCATTTTAATGCAGACTTATGTTATAGATGAATACAGACGGGCTGTTGCCATGAAGAAATAATCTGCTTGCTGATCATGCTGGCAGATTATTTTTGACTATGTACATGCCCGGAAAAACAACGATTAACCGAGGGATCACAGTTGTTTTCAGTGGAGAAAGTGAGGAAATATGTCTTTTCAACATATAATGGGCCAGGATGTAGCCAAAAAAATGCTGCAAAGTGCACTGCGGAATCATACGGTCAACCATGCCTATGTTTTTAGCGGGCCGCCGGGAAGCGGGCAGATGAACATGGCGCAGATCTTTGCTAAGGCTTTATTTTGTGAGCGACAGACAGATGATGCATGTGGGGAGTGTTTGTCATGCCGCAAGGTAGAGCACGGGAATCATCCAGATTTGCATATTGTAGAGCCGGATGGAGCTACGATTAAAATTGATCAGATTCGCGGGCTTCAACGTATATTTTCTTACAAATCTGAAAGCTCCAATCCGAAGGTATATATCATTCGACAGGCGGATACCATGACAGTGCAAGCTGCTAATAGCTTACTTAAATTTCTGGAGGAGCCCCAGATTCCAGTGGTCGGTATACTCATTTCTGAAAATGGACAGGCGTTGCTGCCTACAATTCAATCACGGACGCAACAGGTTCCTTTCCACGCTTTACAGCCAGAAGTGATGATGCAAGCATTAATTGGGGAAGGCTATACGGCAGGGCTTGTCCGATCGGTCGTTCATATTGCTTCAGGACTGGAATCATGTAGAGAAATTCTCCAGCAGAATTGGTTTGCAGAAATTAGAAACGTAGTGTTACAATTAGTGAAGGAGTCCATGAGTCGGGGGAGCTCGTCTATTATTCTGGCTCAACAGAAGATTTTTAAGACTGGACTTTCTGAACACCTGGATATTCTGTTTCATCTGTTTCATTTGTGGTTTAAGGATATGCTTCATTTCCGTTACGGAAGGCACGAAAGCATTGTTTTCATAGATCATTTGGAGTCCGTCTCCAAATTGGCAATCACCCGCAGCACGGAACAATGGGTCTCTTATATGGATTTGGCCGCGAATTGCAGGAAGAAGCTCCGTTTTCACGTCAACGGGCAATTATGCGTGGAGCAGCTTCTGATTGGGTTGTCCGATACAAGCGGTTCTATCACCGGCTAACAGGAAGGCGCGCTTGTTCCACTCTGCACAATCCGCGACGCCAGGTTCCCGGTTTGTGCGACAGTGAGACTTCAATTGCGGCCATTCGTACAATGTCGGCTTCAAATGAGGTTTGTGGCATACAAGGGGGTTAATTTTTGTATAGTGTAGTGGGTGTCCGTTTCAAGAAGGCGGGCAAGACTTATTATTTTGATCCGCTGGACCTTCCAGTGGAGAAAGAAAACTGTGTCATTGTAGAGACCGCACGCGGTATTGAATATGGCAAGGTTGTAGTGGGCAAAAAAGAGGTAAATGATTCGGATGTTGTCCTGCCCTTAAAAAAAGTCATTCGTATCGCTGGGGATGATGACGCTCTTGTTGTAGAAGAGAATAAATTAGCGGCCAAGGATGCATTCGGCACGTGTTTAAATAAAATTAAAGACCATGGCCTTAAAATGAAGTTGGTAGATGTAGAATTTACATTTGACCGCAATAAGATCATTTTTTATTTTACGGCAGAGGGTCGAGTAGATTTTCGAGAGCTTGTAAAGGACTTGGCCAGTATTTTTCGTACACGGATCGAGCTGCGGCAGATCGGCGTACGGGATGAGGCTAAAATGCTTGGCGGAATTGGACCTTGTGGACGTATTCTGTGTTGCTCCTCATGGCTAGGGGATTTTGAGCCGGTATCTATTAAGATGGCGAAGGATCAGAGTTTGTCGCTGAATCCGACGAAGATTTCCGGGTTGTGCGGGAGATTGATGTGCTGTCTCAAGTTTGAACATGATAACTACGAAAGCATGCGAGAAGAGCTACCTCAGGTGGGTAAGATGGTTATCACCTCTTTGGGGGAAGGTAAAGTCGTAGGTGTGAATGCAGGTCATCGCACCGTGCATGTTCAACTGTTTGAGATCAGTAAGGTCAAGGAACTTCCAATGGACGATGTAGTCGTCAAGTAAACCATTAGGTTGCTTCGGGGTGGAAACTTGGATAAATTAAATGTTTTTGCGCGTATTCACGAAATGGAAACCCAAATGGGACAGTTGCATAGCGATCTGGGTGAATTGAAACTGGCAGTAAAAGAGCTGCTGGAGGAAAATCAACGACTAACGATTGAAAACGAACAGGTGCGCAAGATGCTCAAACGTGAAACCTCTGGAGAAGAAAAGACGGCAAACAAGCCGAAGCTTCCTCCTCCAATCGTCATTAAGGATGAGGGGCAAACGGGTGAGGTCGTGGGCGAAGGCTACGACAATCTAGCAAGGCTGTATCATGAAGGATTTCATATATGCAACGTGTATTACGGACATTTGCGAACGGAAGGCGATTGCCTCTTCTGTCTGTCATTTTTGAATAAATAAAAACAAGCCGTAGGAGCAAGATGCCTACGGCTTTTTTGTAGGGAAGTATGAGTGAAAAGCGATTTTGGTTATAAAAGATGGGAGAGCACTATGGACGAAAAAGAAAAGAAGTCTGAACGAATTGATGATCTGCTTTCACATAATTTGCGCATTATCCAGAGTGATGAAGTATTCAGCTTCTCGATGGATGCGGTCTTGCTGGCACGTTTTGCTGGTATTCCGCAGCGTGGAAAGATTCTGGATCTGTGTACAGGCAATGGGGTTGTCCCCCTGCTGCTAACGACACGAACAAAAGCGTCTATTGAAGGAATTGAGATTCAACCACGCTTGGCAGATATGGCTAGACGCAGTGTCAGCTTAAATGGATTAGAAGCAGCAATTCAGATTCGGGAAGGGGACCTGCGTGAGCTGGTTCACATCACGGGACATGGTGTTTATGATGCGATTACCGTGAATCCTCCCTATATGCCGCTAAATGGTAGCGATATCAAGCTGAATCCTCACCAGGCAATTGCCCGTCATGAAGTGAACTGCACCCTGGAAGAAGTCATTCAGGCATCCACCCGGCTTGTCCGTAATGGGGGAAAAGTATCCATGGTTCATCGCCCGCAGCGGCTGGGCGAGATTATAACCTTGATGCGTAAACATAGTTTGGAACCCAAAAGAATACGTTTTGTTCACCCACGAGTTCATATGGAAGCCAATATGGTACTGGTTGAAGCATTACGTGACGGTAAACCGGAGGTTCGTTTGTTGCCTCCGCTCATTGTATATCAGGAAAATGGGGATTATACTCAGGAAATAAGAGATATCTATGGAGAAGTAAGCAAGGGGGATTCTGTGTGAAAGCAGCTGTACAAAAAAGCTTTAGTAACAGCGAAGAAGAGCGGGGAAAGTTGTATCTTGTTGCAACACCCATTGGGAATCTAGACGATATGACCTTTAGGGCAATTAACACCTTAAAATCATGTAGTATTATCGCTGCCGAAGATACGCGGCAGACACGTAAACTGCTCACTCATTTCGAAATCACACCGGATATGCTCTTTAGTTATCATGAACATAATAAGGCTGCCAGTGGGCCTGAACTGATACGTTATATAATAGAAGGAAAAAATTTGGCACTGGTTAGCGATGCAGGTCTACCGGCCATTTCTGACCCTGGTTCGGATCTGGTCAAACTGGCACTGGAGGCGGGAATTAGCGTCATCCCTATCCCAGGAGCAAATGCGGCACTATCGGCTTTAATTGCCTCAGGACTGGATACAGAAAGGTTCACCTTCGCTGGCTTTCCACCACGGGAGAAAAAAGACCTGGAAAAGCTGTTACTATCGTTTCAGGTATCTCACGGCACAATTATTTTTTATGAATCGCCTCATCGTATTGTGAAGACATTGATGGTTTTAAAGGAAACATTAGGTTCACGCAAAGTGGTGCTTGCGCGTGAGCTGACCAAGCTGCATGAGGAATGGGTACGAGGAACCGTGGAGCAATGCCTTGCTAAACTAGAGGAAAATCCACCAATTGGTGAATATTGTCTAGTGGTTGAAGGAAAAGACGAAGAGGAAGAAGAACAGGAACGTCAGGCATGGTGGCAGTCCTTATCTTTGGAGTCCCACGTCGCACATTACGAGGCAGAGGGACTTACACGCAAGGATGCAATGAAGCGTACAGCCACAGATCGTGCAATCTCCAAGAGAGATGTTTACAACGCACTCTTATGAATATCTGCCTAAACAAAAAAGGGCCTTCCAACGGTTGGGTTCAAACCGTGGAAGGCAACAAGGAGTGTATATGAAAAAGGTTAGAATTAACAATATCTGATAAGTCTATTATATACTAAAATTCTCAGTTTGTCACAGGTGTTGGGATTTCAGATATGCAATCTTGGCAAACAATTTTCCCTTTGAAGTAAATTACGTTCTCAGCATTACCGCAGAAGATACAAGCAGGCTCGTATTTTTTAAGCATGATGCGTTCGCCATCAACATAAATTTCCAACGCGTCTTTTTCCCCGATTCCCAGGGTACGGCGCAATTCGATTGGAATAACAACACGTCCGAGCTCGTCGACTTTTCTTACAATACCAGTGGATTTCATCATAATAAATCAGGCTCCTCTCGCCGTTTAAAATAATATAAGTGTCATGATTCGACAAAATTTTCTCTTTTCTGATATTTACTATACCAACGATTCCCAAAACAGTCAACCTAAAAAATGTAGTAACAGTCTGATTATGCAAAAGTATTTAGATTAAAGAGCTTTACTCATGTGCATTGCCTTATTTTATTGATGATTTATTCAGTTTGTCGATTTGGAAATGTCGAAAAACTATAATTCGACATATTACGACAAAGAATGTCGAATGAGGGAAATGCTTTAGGATTTTATTGTATTTTAATCCATTATTCCGAATATTAAAGGAGCTGATATCTTGCACCAGCCACTCAGTGAAGAAAAAGTTTTTAAAGACCCGGTACATAATTACATCCATGTTCAGGATACTGTGATATGGCGGTTGATCAACACGCCGGAGTTCCAACGTTTACGCCGCATACGCCAGTTAGGCACATCGTATCTTACGTTTCATGGAGCGGAGCATAGCCGTTTTTCACATTCTTTGGGCGTATATGAGATTACGAGAAGTATTATTTCTCAATTTGAACGTGGAGATTTCCCAGATTGGCCGAAAGAGGAAAGGCTGGTTACTCTGTGTGCAGCTCTATTGCATGATGTGGGGCATGGCCCATTTTCACATTCAATTGAGGAAGCCTTTCATATGAACCATGAGGATTGGACATGCCGCATTGTACTGGGAGACACCAAGATCAACGCCGTTCTACGACAAGTCGACGAGAAGCTTCCACAAAAGGTGGCTGCGGTTATAGCCAAAACGTATGATAAGCCAATCGTTGTCAACTTGGTGACCAGTCCGCTAGATGCCGATCGTATGGATTATTTGTTACGGGATGCTCATTCGACAGGTGTCAACTACGGCACGATTGATTTGGATCGTATTTTACGACTGCTGCGTCCTCATAATGGGAGAATTGTTGTGAAGGAATCAGGTATGCATGCAGTAGAAGATTATTTAATGTCACGCTATCAGATGTATTGGCAAATTTATTTTCATCCTGTAACACGCAGCTCGGAAATCCTTTTACGTAAAATTTTCAAGCGAGCAAAGGAATTGTTTAAAAACGGATATGAGTTTGGTTTTCTGCTGGACCCGCTGCCGGATCTGTTGAAAGGAGAGCTTACAGTAGAGCAATATCTGATGCTCGATGAGTCATTAATCCAGACCGTATTTAGCCAGTGGAAACGAGAAAAGGACGAAATTTTAAGTGATTTGAGCAGCCGCTTTATGGACCGTAGACTGTATAAATATGTAGAGATTGATAATATGGATACAGATACCATTGACAGCATTCGAAAGGCTTTGGAAGAGGCTGGTTTGCACCCTGAATACGATTTTGAAATTGATTTTCCGACAGATCTTCCTTATGATGTGTTTCGGCAGGGTGGCTCGACGGACAACCAGATTTTACTGCTTGGACGTCAGGGCGAGGTGAGTGAAATATCCGAAGTTTCGGAAATTGTGCGCTCAATAAGCGGTATTCACCGAGGAAAATATCATATGTATTTTCCCCAGAATAAATTGAACGCGGTAAAAGACAGGCTTCCTGCCGAAATAAGGAATTATTTTGTCAAAGAATAGACAACTATATAGAAATGTAAGTAAAAAAAGGAGATGTAAACCTTGGATTTATTCGACACTCATACTCACTTGGATGCGCCACAATTTGACGAAGATCGTGAAGAAGTTATAGCACGTGCTGTCGAATCAGGAGTAACGCGGATGATCAATATCGGATTTAATCGTGAGACCATTCCATCCACCATGAAATTAGCCGAGACGTATGATTTTATTTATGCGGCAGTTGGATGGCATCCGCAGGATGCGATTACAATGCAGGAGGGCGATTTGGAATGGATTGCATCGTTATGCAGTCATAAGAAGGTCGTAGCCATCGGAGAGATCGGTCTGGATTATTATTGGGATACATCACCGAAGGATGTTCAGCATCGGGTGTTTCGAAATCAAATTGGTCTGGCTCGTGAGCTCAAAATGCCCATTGTTATTCATAACCGGGATGCCCATGAAGATATTGTTAGGATTTTGCGTGAGGAAAAAGCGAGTGAGATTGGCGGAGTCATGCACTCCTTTTCTGGGAGCTGGGAGACAGCCAAAATGGTGCTGGATATGGGATTTCACCTTTCCTTCGGTGGTCCAATAACGTTCAAAAATGCCAAGCAGCCCAAAGAGGTGCTCGCACAGGTGCCGCTGGACCGTCTGCTTATTGAAACGGACGCGCCTTACCTGACGCCGCATCCGTTCCGCGGGAAGCGAAATGAGTCTGCACATGTGAGACTGGTAGCAGAGGCTGCAGCCCAAATCAAGGGGATTACAGTGGAGGAATTAGTGTCAATAACGACCCAAAATGCCTTGGAACGATTTGACATTCAATGAAAAAGTGAAGAAATCGATCAAAATAAAGAGATAGACGAAGCTAATCATGAATTTGTTGCGGGAAACTCGAGAATATTACAATATTTTAACCGAATATTTTGAAAAATGTACTTGAAACCTGCTTTACAACATGCATAGAAACAGGATATCATCTTTTCAGTGAATTGTTGTTTGAATGTAAACATCAACAGTTCATTTCATGAACCAGTCTCGCTGAGTCCCTTATACAGGGAACGGGGGAACCGATATGGCTTACAGTACGTCCGGCGTATGTGCAAGAAGGGAACGTCTCTTCCGCCAGCCGGCTCGACCTAAATTCTTTTCCCGGATGGGATTGAACAGGTGGAGGAGCCGTATTTCGATTTCTTTCTGGGTCTTCGGGGTGAATGTGAAGGCGACCGCCATGAGCGGTTGACCCAAGCTAGGGCGACTCTCTACGTCCGAACCCGACAGCTAACCCCGTAAGCGTAACAAGAGAGAAGCCATCTCGTGCATGAGTTTTCCCGCATATTCACACATGCCGGAAGCCACGAAAGAGCTCTCTAGTCTCTTTCTTTGGCTTTTTTTGTTGTGAATAAAAGAAAATCTGTCATCATACTGTGGTTAAACAGGGGAGGACAGCATGCCGCGAAGACGGGTACATGGTGCAGGACAGTCGCAGTTTGGGCTTGTCTTGTAGAAAATCTGTTATAGTCACGTCAAATCTCAACTATGTCTTACTCCAGACGGCGGGCTATGTAAGGAGGACGGAGGAAATGGGCATTTTCCAAAAAGAGGAGACCCATGAGTCACGCTCATCCAGCATGTCTTACGTATTGCGTTGGAAGCAAGAGAATGTGCGCCAGGCTGCTTTGGTTGCTATTTTTCTAATCGCGCTAACGATTATGATTTCAATTCTGATGTACACGCAATCTAAAAAACAAGTCTTTTTTGTCATTGATGGCAAGGCATCTGCGGTAGAAACCCGAGAATCCAAGCTTCAAGATTTGCTGAGCGAGCATTCCATTTCACTTCAGCCGCATGATACAGTTTCCATGCCGCTAAATGGAGCAGTACAGGATGGGGATCGCGTAGTCATTAAACGTGCCAATCAAGTTAAAGTATCTTCAGGCAATGAGACGAAAAAGCTGTACACAACAGAAAATACAGTAGAAGGTGCCATTCGTACCTCGGGCTATAAATTATCGTCAACGGATAAAGTTTATCCTGCGCTAGATGCTTCTGTTTCGTCTAACATGGACATAAAAATCGTCCGTGTGAAGAAACAGCAGGTCGAACAGAAAAAACAGGTGCCTTATCAGGTCATCAAAACGGCCGATCCGAGTCTTTATAAAGGCGATAATCGGGTCATTCAAAGCGGCAAATCGGGTGTGGTAGTCCAGCACGTTCAAAAGGTATATCATGATGGAAAGTTGGTATCCAAACAGCTGGTTAACAAGGAAGTTGCACAGAACCGTGTGGATAAGGTCATTGCGGTAGGAACGAAGAAAAAGCCGGTCGTTTTGGCTGCTTCCGTCGGTCCCAATGATGCGGTTAAGGCAACAACGGTTAGTTCGAGCAGTGCTGTCCGTAAAGCAGGCGTAAATTTTAAATATAGCAAAGTTTTACAAAATGTCTCCATGACGGCGTATTCCTCACAGGAGCCAGGTATCGGTACACGTACTGCATCCGGCACGCGCGTCACGGAAGGACGCACCATCGCTGTCGATCCGAGTATAATTCCAATCGGCTGGTGGGTGTATATCGAAGGGGTGGGCTTCCGCCGTGCGGAGGATACCGGTGGCGCGATTAAAGGCCACAAAATCGATGTGTATTATGAGAGTTTGAGTCGAGCCAACCAATTTGGTCGTAAGCACGGTAAAACCGTATATGTTATCGGACCGGTAAAGCCTGAAATCAACTAAAACAGGTTGTGTATGTTGAGGGCAATGCGATAGTATTAACAACATAGTTATGCCATGCTAAGAAGAGGATATCCTCTTCTTATTTTGTTTTCAAAAGCAGGGAAAGATAAATATAGCTTGCTGTGTAGCAGTGGAGGGAAATGCAAATGATCAAGGAAGTGATCGTGGTAGAGGGCCGGGATGATACGGTGGCCATTCGCCGCGCTGTTGAAGCGGATACGATAGAAACTGGCGGCTCAGCCATTAATAAAATGACGCTGCGTAAAATTGCATTGGCGCAGGAGCGGCGGGGGGTCATCATTTTAACCGATCCCGATCATGCAGGGGAGCGCATCCGTAAGATTATCGCTTCCAAGGTACCCGGCTGCAAGCAGGCCTTTATACCCGAGGCAGAAGCGACGCGCAAAGGAGATATTGGTGTGGAGAATGCCTCACCGGAAGCGATCAGACACGCTCTCGCACGGGTTCATACGACAGTAGAAGGCGCCGACCCGCTGATTGAGTGGGCGGACCTGATTGATGCTGGACTTATCACCCACCCCAATGCTGCTGCACGCCGTATGGCCTTAGGGAATGTGCTGGGTATTGGTTATTGTAACGGAAAGCAGCTACATAAACGGCTCTCTGTATTTCAGATCAGCCGCGAGGAATTTGCCAGAGCGCTGGCACAAATTGAAAGTGAAGGATTGTGATATCCGTATGACAGGAATTCAAGATATAGCAACACCGCGGCGTACGAAGGAAATTATTCAACGGCACGGTTTTTCGTTCAAAAAGAGTTTGGGACAAAATTTCCTGATTGATCAAAATATTCTCAATAAGATTGTGAATGCTGCCGGATTGGATGAGACGAAGGGCGCACTTGAGATTGGTCCTGGGATTGGCGCTTTGACCGAGAAGCTGGCGCAATCGGCCAAGGTAGTTACCGCTGTCGAGATTGACCAGCGGCTACTGCCAATTCTCGAAGAAGTGTTGGCCCCTTATGAGCATGTGAAGGTACGTCATGGAGACGTGCTGAAGCTGGATTTACGCGAGGTGTTTGCAGCTGATTTTGCAGACGTGAGTAAAGTAAGTGTCGTGGCTAATCTGCCGTATTACGTTACTACACCGATTCTGATGAGGCTACTGGAGGACAAGCTCCCTTTGGAGAATATCGTCGTTATGATCCAAAAAGAAGTGGCTGAGCGTATGGCTGCGTCTCCTGGAACGAAGGATTACGGCAGTCTGAGCATTGCAGTACAATATTACAGCGAACCTGAATTAGTCTGTATTGTACCAAATACAGTATTTATTCCCCAGCCAAATGTGGAGTCTGCAGTCATTCGGTTGCGTGTACGGGAAGCCCCTCCGGTGGAAGTGGTGGATGAGAAGCACTTTTTTGAAGTGGTTCATGCTGCCTTTGCCCAGCGACGTAAAACGATTTCCAATAACTTAAAAAGCCGATTCTTCACCAAAGAGAACAGGGACACGTTGGAGCCGCTGTTGCAACAAGCTGGTATTGAACCCTCCCGTCGAGGAGAAACGCTAAGTATTGAGGAATTTGCGCGTCTCAGTGCTGTGCTGTTGGAGGCAGGTATATCCTAAGCTGGAACCAAACTGTGCATTCACCCATACGATATACGAGGGGTGATACAGTGTGATGAGTTTAGGAGACTTGGTCGTTCGGAAATCGTACGGCGGAGATGTCACGTTTCGTGTTGAGGACATCCAGCGGGATAAAGCGATCATTAAGGGAATAGAATTTCGGTTGCTGGCCGATTCCCCAGTGAACGATCTGGTCAGAGTGCCTGCAGACCAGATTAGCGGTAAGACTCAGCAGGCTCACATTAAGGCTGGTGAGTCTCTTAATCTGTTGCAACGGGCACGCCAGCAGCAGGCTGCTCGTAGTCAGGCAGCTCTGGTTGGGGACTGGAGTGATCCGGTCGAGTCAACGTATTTTGAAATGCCGGGAAAGGTTCTTCATCTGGATGGAGATCCCGGCTATTTGAAAAAATGCCTCAGTTTATATGAACAGCTCCGTGTTCCTGCAGAGGGACATCACGTTCATGAATCGGCAATGGCGGACACGTTGTACCGGCTGCTTCCCCGTATCCGTCCGGATATCGTAGTCATTACCGGACATGACGGTGTGCTGAAGCAGCCACAGCCTTACGATTTGTACAGCTTGAAAAGTTATAAAAATTCGCAAAATTTTGTGGCGGCGATTCAGGTAGCAAGACAATATGAACGTCATCTGGATTCGCTGACCATTGTAGCGGGGGCGTGTCAGTCCCATTTTGAGGCGCTGCTGCGTGCGGGAGCGAACTTCGCCAGCTCACCAGGGCGTATCCTGATTCACGCGCTGGACCCCGTTTACGTGGCTGCCAAGGCGGCCTTTACTTCGATCCGTGATACGGTCAACATGGGGGACCTGTTTCACCAGACAATCAGCGGCAGTCGCGGAGTGGGTGGAATTGAAACTAGGGGAAGCTATCGCATCGGCCTGCCGAAGCTTGAAAATTTGTCAACGCTTAAAGTAACGCCTTCTGCAATCTAGGATTCAAATGTGCCAATAGGATTGACTTGAACAAAAAGTCTCTGCTTTCAGAGGCTTTTTGTCATTTTTTAGATAAATTATTCCTGTTCGCAAAAAATTAAATTGACAACTTATTTTTCGTGTTGTTATAATATTTAGCTCGATTTGACAATCCATCTAAAATTCGTTATAATGGACAAGGAAAGAGGTGGTCGTTAGGCAATGGCTAAAAATACGCTGTTGGAAATCAAACGCAGTCTCGACGCACATGTAGGGCAAAAAATTTTGCTGCGGGCTAACGGCGGACGCCGTAAGACCGTCGAACGAACTGGTGTCTTGGAAGAAACGTACCCTTCTGTTTTTATCGTCAAGCTGGATCAGGAGCAACAGACGTTTAAACGTGTCTCCTACAGCTATGCTGACATTCTTACCGAGTCGGTGGAAGTCAGCGTATATGATCCCGACTCCCATACAGGTGTAGTCGAATATTTTGAAACACCTTAATTGATTTCGTGATTTATACCAGCTTTGCAGGTTTAGCGACGGCCCCGTCATTTCAAATGACGGGGCCGTTTTGTATATACAGAGCAGGATGAAGCATGATATCTCTGCACATACTAAGCCGGGAATGATCTTCCTTATTCCATTGCCGAAGGAGGCGTATGTATGAGCCGGAGAAGACGTAGTGTCATGTCGGAGGAGCTAAAGTACGAGCTGGCCAAAGATCTTGGGTTTTACGACACAGTCAAGGAAGAAGGCTGGGGAGGCATTAAAGCCAAGGATGCGGGCAATATGGTCAAGCGGGCCATCCAGCTTGCCGAGCAGGCTGCTTCTCGTAAATCGTAGCCATCAGTGGTGCTGATGAAAAGCGGGGATATCCGGGATAAGACCGGGTCATCTCCGCTTTTTTGAACCTCATGACTTGACACGCTGAGTCTGATATAATATGTTAAGCTGTCTTGAGGGAAAAGTTGAAGGTGGGTGAACGCCTTGAAAATATATGAAAAAGCACCGGCGAAAATCAATTTAATGCTTGATGTTCTACGTAAGCGGGACGATGGTTATCACGAGGTCGAAATGATTATGACCATGGTCGATCTGTCTGATCGATTAACGATGTCCGAGTTACCGCGTGATACCATTATTATTTCTAGTCAAGCCGGGTACATACCATTGGATGAAAAGAACTTGGCTTTCCAGGCCGCGCGTCTGATCAAAGAACGTTATAACGTGTCTACGGGTGTCCACATCCATCTGGATAAGCATATCCCGGTGGCGGCAGGGTTGGCGGGTGGAAGTAGTGATGCTGCCGCAGCGCTGCGTGGACTGAACAAGCTATGGAAGCTTGGTATCTCGGATGCCGAATTAAGGGTGCTGGGTGCGGAGCTGGGCTCAGATGTACCTTTCTGTATTACAGGGGGTACAGCTTTAGCGAGTGGACGCGGAGAACTACTTAAGCCACTTCCGAATCCGCCACAATGCTGGGTGATCCTTGCGAAGCCGCCGATTAATGTATCTACGGCTGAAGTGTATGGTCGTGTCAAAGCAGATCAGATTACGCACCACCCGTCTGCCCGCCAGATGGAGCATGCGATCCGTAACGCTTCTTTTACCGATGTATGCAACGCGCTGGGGAATGTACTGGAGGATGTAACACTAAAGCTGTATCCAGAGGTAGAGCATCTTAAAAGCTCCATGATCCGCTTAGGAGCAGACGGTGTGCTGATGTCAGGTAGTGGACCTACGGTGTTCGGACTGGTATCGAAGGAAGCCAAAGTGCCACGGATTTATAATGGACTAAGAGGGTTTTGTAAAGATGTGTACGCAGTACGACTTTTGACCTGATTTTAGATATTTCTTTCTTATTATAGTGGTAATTGTTGTACAAATACGTACGAAGATGATATATTTACTATTAAATATTCGGATTTTACTATATCACTTACATTCCGCCAGCAACCGGCCAGTCCGCCGGTGCTTTACTGTACGAAGCGGGCGGCAGAAGAATAGATCGCGAGGAATTGTTGTGAAAAAACTTAAAAGAAGCTCACGATTGGTGGAAATGACGCAATTTTTATTGTCACGGCCGCATACGCTGGTGCCTCTTACCCATTTTGCGGATCGCTACGGGGCAGCTAAGTCGTCCATAAGCGAGGATCTGGCCATCATCAAGGAAGTATTTGAGGATGAAGGTACTGGCGAGCTTCTGACGCTGGCGGGAGCGGCAGGTGGCGTGAAACTGATCCCGAGGCTTTCCAAGCAGCATGCGCTTGCGTTTGCGAACGACCTGTGTGCGCAGCTGGAGCAGCCTGACCGCATATTACCGGGAGGGTACCTGTATTTGTCCGATTTGCTGGGCCAACCTGCGATGATGAACGAAGCTGGTAAAATATTCGCGACCGCTTTTGCCAATCGTCAGATTGATGTGGTTATGACGGTGGAAACCAAGGGGATTCCACTTGCCTATGCAACCGGAGCACAGCTGAATTTGCCAGTCGTTCTCGTACGGCGTGATCATCAGGTGACAGAAGGCTCGGCTGTAAGTATTAATTATGTTTCAGGATCACAAAAGAGCCTTCATACGATGTCATTATCCAGACGTGCCATGCGTGAGAAATCGCGTGTGCTCATCGTAGATGATTTTATGAAGGCCGGCGGCACGATTCAGGGGATGGTCGACTTGTTGGCTGAGTTTGATGCTGAGGTGGCCGGTGTAGGTGTGCTGGTAGAATCGGGCGAGGTGGAGAACGAAGAGCGTCTGCTGCATGATTATATTTCACTGGCGAATCTGACCGCAGTCGATTCTCGAAGCAAGCAAATTACAGTCAAGCTGGGCAATTATTTTGATGAGTGAACAGGGCAGTAAATTGTCACATTCCATCATAAAATACCTAAATATGTCGAAAAGAAATCTTTTCAAAAAAATTACCTGAATTTAGGATACGAATTGCCGAAAAAAAGAAGGATTTCGAACTGCTGTGTGGAATGTATACACCAAGTCCTATTTGGAAAAAGGTGGTGAAACACACATGCAGATTACGGATGTTAGACTCCGCCGAGTGAACTCAGAAGGAAGAATGAAGGCGATTGCATCCATTACGATTGATAACGAGTTTGTTGTTCATGACATCCGAGTTATCGACGGTAATAACGGGATGTTCGTAGCTATGCCAAGCAAACGAACTCCAGACGGAGAGTTTCGCGATATCGCTCACCCGATATCTTCAGGAACCCGTGAGAAGATCCAAGCTGCTGTATTGACTGAGTACGAACGTGCAGCTGTGGATGAAGAAGTTGCTATTGAAGAAGGCGCTTAATTCGCCTAAAGCAGGATTGGGGTACAAAAGAAAAAGAGAGCCACTAACTGTGGCTCTCTTTTCTTTTTGTCTGGAATGAGATATATTCTTTAGTGAGTTAACAGTCAGTTTTAAGGCAACTTGGAGCCATCCGGGCTGCCGAAGCGGCTTTTTCATAAGACAGGGACTAGGCAGCGATGCGTCCCGGGGATGAATGTCCAGCACAAGCTGGCCTGAAAAAATAGCCATTAACCAAAGGTTCGCCGTTATTTTTCAGGAGGATTGTGAAAAGTTAAGCAAAATCTGATCTGGGAATTAACGTTTTAGCCAAGGGGTAACTGTTATTTTCAGGATAGGAGGTTGGACTTGTTGGAAAGGTTGGCAGTCATTCTTGCCGCAGGGCAGGGAAAACGTATGAAATCCAAATTATATAAAGTTCTGCATCCGGTGTGCGGAAAACCGATGGTTGGGCATGTGCTCGACACGGTTCGTGAAATCGGTGTGTCCCGAAGTGTAGTCGTCGTGGGTCATGGAGCAGAGGCGGTACAGTCTTATTTGGGACCGTCGGCAGAATATGCGCTTCAGGCAGAGCAGTTGGGAACGGGCCATGCTGTCAAGCAAGCCAAGGACTTGCTCGGTCAGGAAAAAGGTACAACCATTGTCATTTGTGGGGATACTCCTTTGATCACAGCGAAAACGCTGGAGGGCTTGGTGCAATTGCACGAGAGCCGTGGGGCGGCTGCGACGATTCTGACCGCTGAGTTGGACGACCCGAAAGGATATGGACGAGTTATCCGTGATGCTTCCGGGGCCGTGCTCAAGATCGTGGAACAGAAAGATTGTTCACCTGAGGAAGATGCTGTCCGGGAGATCAATACGGGAACGTACTGCTTTGACAATGCCAAGCTGTTTGCAGCGCTGGACAAGGTAACGAACACCAATGCACAGCAGGAATATTATCTGACAGATGTCATTGGTATTTTGCATGGTGAAGGTGAACAGGTTGAGGCGTATTTGACAGATGATGTGTCTGAATCCATCGGTGTTAACGACAGAGTTGCTTTGTCGGTAGCTGAGGGCTATATGCGTGAGCGCATCGTTCGCAAGCATATGCTGAATGGTGTCACTGTCATTGATCCGTCTTCTACCTATATCGGGAGCGAGGTTGTTATTGGTTCCGATACGGTACTGTACCCGAACACATGGCTGCATGGTCAAACACAAATCGGAGAAGATTGTGTGATTGGTCCGCAGGCCGAGATTCAGAATACGATTATCCATTCAGGCGCAACGGTAAAACATTCGGTGTTGAACGAAGCGGTAGTGGGAAGCAGTACATCTGTGGGGCCGTTTGCTTATCTGCGTCCAGGCGCAAAGCTTGGCGAACATGTGAAAATTGGTGATTTTGTTGAGGTGAAAAATGCGACCATTGGAGATCATTCCAAGGTATCTCATTTGAGCTATGTCGGTGATGCCAAGGTGGGTACAAACGTAAATATTGGCTGCGGGGCAATAACGGTCAATTATGATGGATATAATAAATCCATTACAGAAATTGAAGACGATGCCTTTATTGGCAGTAACGTGAATCTAATCGCCCCGATTAAGATTGGAAAAGGTGCTTATGTTGTAGCAGGCTCCACTGTAACACATGCTGTCCCTGATAACGATCTGGCCATTGCCAGACCACGTCAAGAGAACAAAGCCGGATATGCGGACAAAATCCGCGCACGTGCCAAAGCGAAGAAGAAAAGATCGGAATGACCTTAATCAGCAAGCTGTTGAATCTGTAATGAATGAACCAGCACGGAGGGTTTCTATTAATGACTTATTGCGATTCCAAACTCAAAATATTTACTTGTAACTCCAATCCGAAGTTAGCCCACCAGATTGCGGACTACATCGGCATCCCAATGGGGGAATCCCATACCACATCGTTTAGTGACGGTGAAATCCAGGTTAAGCTGTCGGAAAGCGTACGCGGCTGCCATGTGTATATTGTGCAGTCAACTTGTCTGCCGGTTAACGACAACTTGATGGAGTTATTGGTTATGATTGATGCACTTAAACGCGCTTCTGCCAAAAGTATTAATGTCGTTATGCCATATTACGGTTACGCTCGTCAGGATCGTAAAGCTCGTTCACGCGATCCGATTACAGCGAAACTTGTCGCTAACTTGATTGAAAAGGCGGGGGCTCACCGCGTAATCAGTATGGATTTGCATGCGATGCAGATTCAGGGATTCTTTGATATTCCAGTGGATCATATGCTGGGAGCGCCAATTCTGGCCCAATATTTCCGTTCCAAGCAAATTGAGAATCCGATTGTCGTTTCACCCGATCATGGTGGGGTTGTTCGTGCGCGCAAGCTGGCGGACTTCCTGAGTGCGCCGCTCGCTATTATTGATAAGCGTCGTCCAGAGCCAAATGTCAGTGAAGTGATGAACATCATCGGGAACATTGAGGGTAAAACGGCTATTTTAATTGATGATATCATTGATACAGCCGGAACGATTGTATTAGGTGCAAATGCGCTTAAAGAAGGCGGCGTAAAAGATGTGTATGCGTGTTGTACACATGCCGTACTGTCTGGTCCTGCGATGGAAAGACTGGAGAATTCGCCATTAAAAGAGGTGGTTGTGACGGATACGATCCCGATCGTTCACCCGAATCCGACAAGCAAGCTGAAGGTATTGTCTGTGGCTCCATTAATGGGAGAAGCTATCATCCGTGTGCATGAAGAATTGTCGATCAGCAAACTGTTTGAAATCGAATAAGCGCTGGCTCATTAAAAAGGGGTTGCCTTTTCCATATGGAAAAGGCAACCCCTATCAGCATGTCAGGCTAAAAGCCTGGGCGAGATATGAATGTGAAACGTTGACGATTGTATAGTGTGTCCTCTATTTCGACGAAATGCTCATTAAAACGCGCAACGATGCCAATCTGGATATGTACATTCCCGTCATAGATCTGGACAGGAACGGAATGTTTTAAATGATATAGAAAATGGCTGTCATATAAGAGGATATCACCTTGATTGAGCATACCGGCACGCACCTTCCTATTCAATACCAGGATTTTGCAAAATTCGATTCCAGCCGCTCCAAAGTGCAATATATAAACGAACTAGACCATTTCGATCTATATATTGTTCATTGAAAGTCGCTTATTAGATTTTTGCAAAATCCTCAATACAACTATTTTACCAAAAAATCCAGACTGTGAAAGAGGGTGTCAAGGTTATGAAGTGGATTGTAGGATTGGGCAACCCCGGTCCCCAATACGAGAAAACGAGGCATAATGTCGGATTTATGGCATTGGATGCTCTTGCCTCGCGTCATAACATCCAGATTAACCAAAGCAAATGCAAGGCGTTGATTGGAGAGGGCCACATTGGTGGCGTGAAAACTGTACTGATTAAGCCGATGACCTATATGAATCTATCAGGCGAGTCTCTACGTGCTTATATGGACTATTATAAGGCCGATATGGAGGATCTGGTTGTCGTGTACGATGACCTGGATACAGAAGTCGGTAAAATAAGATTGCGTTATCAAGGTAGCGCAGGCGGCCATAACGGCATTAAATCGATCATTCAACATACCGGCACGCAGTCCTTCAACCGGATTCGCATGGGCATTTCCCGCCCGGAGCCTGGACATGCTATTGTCGATTATGTTCTGGGTACCTTTCCAAAGAAGGAAAAGGAATTACTGACCGGAATGATCGAGGACACGTGCAACGCCTTAGAATACAGCTTGAGTCATCCGTTTGAACGGACGATGGCTGAATTCAACAAGTAAGTTTAGACGTAGGCAGACGGGCTTAAATGGAAGATTGTTGGACATACTGAAAGGTATAGAAAACTTTCAGGAGGCATATACATTACATGGTTGTTAATTATGTATGCAGACATTGTCGAACTTTCTTGGGACGAATTGATTCCGCTGCAATAACCGAAGAAAGGTTAGGCTTCCATTCCTTGACCCCTGCCGAACGTAGAGATATAATAGCGTATAATTCGGGCGGTGAAGTGACCGTCAAAGTCATTTGCGAGCATTGCAGTCAGGCGCTGGAGAATAATCCAGAGCTGAGTCTGCTCGTTAATCCGCTCCAATAACAGGTATTCAACTGGTCGGATATACCAGCTTGAGAGGTGAAGCGGTAATTCCGCTTATGGAGCCTTGGCAGCATTGCTGAGGCTTCTTTTTCGGTTTACATGTAACTATTTATAAGCATAAAGGGGTGCCTTTTTTGTTACAAGCACTTATTCAGGCTTTTACGAAGGATGCTGATTATGCATCCATTGCAGCAGGCATATCATCAGGGATGAAGGAACAACTGATATCAGGTTTATCAGGCTCTTCCCGACAGGTACTGATGGCCGCGCTTGCCGAAGATACCGGACGACCGTTAATGGTCATGACGCACAATATGTTTGCCGCTCAAAAAATAGCAGATGACTTACAGGAAGCGCTTTCTCCTGATCAGGTTTTATTGTATCCTGCCAATGAGCTGGTAGCTGCTGAAGCAGCCATATCCAGTCCAGAGACCTTATCCCAACGAATTGATGTATTGATACGCTGCGCCCAGGGTTTTCGTGGGATTGTTGTCGTGCCGTTTTCTGGTGTCCGACGTTTATTGCCAATCCCGGAAACATGGCGTGAGGCTCGTATTGAGCTGAAAGAAGGCGGAACGATTCAGCTGGAAGCGTTTTTGCTACATATGGTCGAGATGGGATACCAGCGTGTAGAGCGTGTGGAATCACGTGGAGAGATGAGCGTACGCGGAGGGATTATTGATTTTTATCCAATGACAACCCGTTGGGGCTATCGTGTAGAGCTGTTTGACGATGAAATTGATTCGATCCGTAAGTTTGATCCGCAAGATCAGCGTTCGGTGGAAAAGGTTCAGGACGTTACTGTAACGCCGTGTAAGGAAGTTATTGCGAATAACCAGCGTATGGATCAGGCGGCGGATGCCGCTGCTATTTTGTTGGAGGAGCAGCTGGGCAAAATGACGGATCGTCAAGCTAAGCAGCATCTGAAAGAAGAGATCCATCGTGAAATTGAGTTGCTGCGAGAGCATGTGTATTTTGACGAAATCTATAAATATATCTCCCTGCTGTATCCTGAACGTAAAACCCTGGCAGATTATATGCCGGAAAATACGATTCTGATTATTGATGAGCCAGCCCGTATGCTGGAAACAGCCAAGCAACTGGAACGGGATGAGTCAGAATGGAATCTGCATTTGCTTCAAAACGGTAAAACGTTACCGCAGCTAGAACTGTCAGATGAGGCGGACAATCTGCTGTACAACCGGAGATTTCAGACGTTGTTCCTGTCGATTTTCCTCCGTCAGGTTCCTCATACCCAGCCGCAAAATATTTTGAACTTCATCTGCCGAGGCATGCAGGATTTCCATGGCCAAATGAATGTGCTCAAGGCGGAGATGGATCGTTGGCGCAAAGCTGGCACACAGGTTATGATGCTGGCGAGTGGAGATGAACGTCTGGACCGGATGCGCCGAGTGCTTGAAGATTACGGTATTGATGAGCCGACGATGGCTATCGGTAATCTGCAAAGCGGTTTTGAAATGCCGTCTATTCACCTGGCGGTCATTACCGAGGGTGAAATGTTTTCCCAGAAGCAGCGGAAAGCTCGTAAGCAGGGCCGGCATGTGGACAATGCAGAACGGATTAAGAGCTATAGCGAGCTGAAGGTGGGCGACTACGTCGTACACCAAAATCACGGGATCGGGAAGTACATGGGGATCGGCACGCTGGAGGTTGGCGGTATCCATAAGGATTACATGCATGTCCTCTACGCGGGTGGAGATAAGCTGTCTGTGCCGATTGAACAAATTGATCTGATTCAGAAGTATGTCGGCTCAGAGGACAAGGAACCCAAGATTTATAAATTGGGTGGCAATGAGTGGACACGGGTTAAAAGTAAGGTGCGAAGCTCGGTTCAGGATATTGCAGATGACTTGATCAAGCTATATGCAGAACGACAGTCGGCACCAGGGTTTGCTTTTGAAAAGGATTCACCGGAGCAACAAGAGTTTGAGGATATGTTCCCGTATGATGAGACACGTGACCAGATTCGGGCGATTGAAGAGATTAAGAAGGACATGGAGCAGAGCCGCCCGATGGATCGTTTGCTATGCGGTGATGTAGGTTACGGCAAAACTGAAGTTGCGATTCGTGCTGCTTTTAAGTCTGCTATTGAAGGAAAACAAGTAGCGGTGCTGGTACCGACAACGATTTTGGCACAACAACACTATGAGACGTTCCGTGAACGTTTTTCAGGGTACCCGTTCAATATTCAGGTATTGAGCCGTTTCCGCTCGCGCAAAGAGCAGAATGAGACGATTAAAGGGGTCCGGCAAGGCACGGTCGATATTGTCATTGGTACTCATCGTCTGTTGTCGCAGGATCTGGTGTTTAAGGACTTGGGGATGCTGATTGTCGATGAAGAACAGCGATTTGGCGTAACCCACAAGGAAAAGCTGAAGAAGCTGAAAACGAACGTAGATGTGCTGACGTTAACGGCAACACCTATTCCGCGTACCTTGCATATGTCCATGCTGGGTGTACGTGACTTGTCAGTCATTGAGACGCCACCGGAAAACCGTTTTCCAGTGCAAACGTATGTGGTTGAGCACAGCCAGACTCTAGTTCGCGAGGCCATTGAACGCGAGATGGCACGCGGAGGGCAGGTGTACTATCTATATAATCGTGTGCAGGGTATTCAGGAGATGGCTGCAGAGATCAATGCACTCGTACCGGAGGCCAAGGTGGGCGTGGGTCACGGACAAATGTCCGAAACCGAGCTGGAGAAAACTATTTTGGATTTCCTGGATGGCGAATATGATGTGCTGGTCAGCACCAGCATTATTGAAACCGGCGTGGATATTCCAAATGTGAATACACTCATTGTGCATGATGCCGATAAAATGGGGCTATCCCAGCTTTATCAGCTGCGTGGGCGTGTAGGTCGTTCCAATCGGATTGCCTATGCTTATTTCACGTACCAGCGGGATAAGGTGCTCACGGAAGTGGCGGAGAAGCGCCTTCAGTCGATTAAAGAATTTACGGAGCTGGGCTCCGGCTTTAAGATTGCAATGCGCGATTTGTCCATCCGCGGCGCGGGTAACTTGCTTGGCGCTGAGCAGCATGGATTCATCGCATCCGTCGGCTTTGATCTTTACTCGCAGATGCTGGCTGAGGAAATTAATAAACGTAAAGTCAGCGTACTTGGAGAAGAGGATCAGTCCAATCGGAATTGGAGTACGTCGATTGATTTAGGCGTCGATGCTTACCTGCCGGGTGACTATATTTATGACAGCATCCAGAAGATTGAAATCTATAAAAAGGTTGCAGCGGTCAGTACCTTTGACGAGGCTTCTGAACTGGAGGATGAACTGGTCGACCGATTTGGCGATCTGCCAGAGGCGGTGCGTCATTTGCTAGCCGTGGCCCGTCTCAAGGTATATGGGCGCATGTATGGCATCGAGTCCATGGTACAACGGGATGACAATATCGTGTTGAAATTCCATGAAGGGCGCCAGCAGGCGGTACAGACCGCCAAACTTGCCGAGATTGGTAATCGCTTTGAAAGACGTGTACAATTTGAACAGGGCACTTCTATGAGCGCACGCATAAAGGGCAAAGGTCTAAGTGATCCACAGTTGCTAGAACTGCTGGAACAATTTTTGAGTGCATTGAAAGAAGCATTCACATTGAAGGAGGAACTGCAAAATGCCACAACTAAATAAAAGAAAACCTTGGAGAATGCTCTCCTTGGGAATGGCAGCGCTGCTAGCTATATCCGTGCTGGCAGCATGTACGAAGCAAGCGGATGAGAACAAGGTCAAGGATGAACCGAAGGACAACAGCAAGGTTGTCGTGACCTATAAGGGTGGAACGATTACCGAAAATGAGTTCAACCAAGAAATCAGTATGATGAAATTCCTGTACCCGGAATATGAGGCTGCGTTAGCTTCGGATCAGGTACGAGAACAAATTGTAAAGCAGGAAGTGGTGTACAAGCTTCTGGCGGCTAAAGCGGACGACAAAGCCAAGGAGCAGGGCGCCAAAGAAGGGAACGAACAACTAGAGCAGTATAAAAAGTCAGTCGGAGAAGATAAGTTCAAAACATTTCTGAGTGATAAAAAACTGACCGAACAAGGTGTGAAAGATTACTTCACGCGTGTAATGACGGTAATCAACAGCGAAACTAACAAAGTAACAGATGATCAGCTAAAACAGGAATTTGAGAAAAATAAAGATCAATTCACGACAGCAACCGTGCGTCATGTATTGATTAACTTCCAAGATCCTAAAACAAAGAAAGAGCGCAAAAAAGAGGATGCCCTCAAGCTGGCGAAAGAAGTGAAGGCGAAGCTGGACGGAGGAGCGGATTTTGCGACGATTGCCAAGAAATTTTCAGAAGACCCAGGTTCTGCGTCTAACGGAGGTCTGTATGAGAATGCATCCGTAGCGCAATGGGTACCTGCCTTTAAAGAGGCCGCTGAGACCCAACCGATTAACAAAATCGGTGAGCCGGTGGAAACGGAATACGGATATCACGTGATCAAAGTGGAGTCCCGCAATGAGCCAACGTTTGATAAATTGAAAGACAACGAAAAGGCTGCCCTGAAGAATAAATTGGCCGGGGAAAGTATCCAAAACTTTAGCGAAAATGATTTGGCGAAACTTGATTTGAAAATCAATCTGCCGAAGGTACCAGCTACGCAAGAGAAAAGCGGTGCAACTTCCGGTGCCGGTAGCACAACTACACCAGGTGCAACAACAAACGGTACGGGCGATGCCAAGTCAGGAACAGCCAAAGATGGAGCTACAAACGAAGGTAAATAACTGAACATGCATAAGGAATTGGGAACAGATGAATACTATGGTCAGATATCACCATAAACACCATGACCGTGACGTTCTTCGTGACCGCTTCTGGGGGAGTGGAAGCGTCTTTCGATACCGTCAGTAGTTTACTAAATTCTTCTTGAGAAAGTGGGGCAACATGTGAAATGAAAGCTACTGGTATAGTTCGCCGTATTGATGACCTTGGGCGGGTAGTTATTCCAAAGGAAATTCGCCGCACCTTGAGAATTCGTGAAGGAGATCCGCTTGAGATTTTTGTGGATCGTGACGGAGAAGTCATTTTGAAAAAGTATTCACCTATTGGTGAACTTGGTGATTTCGCCAAAGAATATGCTGAGTCCCTGTTTGAAAGCACGGGCCATATTACAATGATTACCGATCGGGACACCATTATTACGGTGGCTGGAGGCTCTAAAAAAGAGTTTCTGGACAAGCCAATCGGTAGCATTATCGAAGGTAGTATGGATAATCGCAAAACTGTGCTGGAGACAGCCAGCGGCTCTTATGAGCTAACGCGAGACCACGAAGAAACACTCTCGTCCTTTGTGGCGGCTCCTATTGTTTCCGGTGGTGATCCCATTGGTTCCGTTGTATTGTTGAACAAGGATGAGAATGTAAAAATGTCCGAAATGGAGGTCAAAATGGCTGAAACAGCCGCTGGCTTCCTGGGCAAACAAATGGAACAGTAACATCCCGTTTCACCCCTGTATGACGTACAGAATGGCGAAAGCCGTCCTACGTTGCACAGGGTTTTTTTTCTTTCCCTGAGAAGAGGCGGTATAATAGGACTCGGGTAAGATGCATATTTCAGGTGGGAGTGGAGACGGAGAATGCAGGAAAATCGCGCCGCTTCGCGGCTGCTACGAGGTGCTGTCATTTTGACACTGGCAGCGGTAGCAAGCAAGCTGATCGGCACAGTGCAAAAAATTCCGCTGCAGAATATCGGCGGCGACGGCGTATTTGGCATTTATAATACGGTTTATCCTTTTTATACGCTGTTTATTACCATTGCAGCTGCTGGATTTCCGGCTGCAATATCCAAATTTGTAGCTGAGTTTGAGGCAGTGGGAAACCGAGCAGCGGGGCAACGTGTTGCTCGGTTATCTTCGCTTGTATTGGGTGTTTTCGGGTTGATCCTGGGCGTGCTGATGTATACGTGTGCGCCGCTCATTGGTCAATGGATCGACAATACTCATGTCATTCCGTCGGTGAGGGCGGCGGCGTTTGCCTTTTTGTTCGTGCCGGTTATGGCGGGACTGAGAGGATATTTTCAAGGTTTGCAAAATATGCTTCCGACTGCTGTTTCCCAAGTGACGGAGCAGGCGATACGGGTAAGCGTGATGATTATACTGTTGCTGCTCATGCTGTCACAAGGAGCGGGAGCAGATATGATTGCTGCCGGAGCAGTGTTTGGTTCAGCAGCAGGTGGAGCAGCGGGCTTGGTCGTCATGTTGCTATATTGGCGAAATCACAGAAAGAGGCTTAGAAGGCAAGGGACGGTCATGGCGACAGTGCAAGCACAAACTGGAGAGCTATACCCAGCCGAAAGCAACGGTGCCTTGTTAAAGGCGCTGCTGCGTTATGCCCTGCCTGTTTGCCTTGGAGCGCTAGCCGTTCCGCTAATTAGCCTGGTAGACACATTTACTGTACCTCGCTTGTTAAAGCAGGAGGGATTGGACGATACTGCGGTTATGGTGGCCTTTGGCGTGTATAACCGAGGTCTGCCGCTGGTACAGCTTGTTATGATGTTTGCCACCACCCTGTCGGCATTATTCATTCCATCGCTGGCTGAGGCGCGGGTGACCGGCGGTACGGAACTGGCACGTCGTCAGTGCGAGCAATCGCTGCGCTGGTTTTGGCTACTGGGACTGGCCGCTGCGACAGGTTTGATCGTGCTGGCTGTGCCCGTCAATGTGATGCTGTATGCGGACGACACCGGCAGCGGGGTCATGCGCTGGATGGCGCTAACCGCCGTAGGCGGCACGCTCAGCATCATCTCGGCTGCGCTGCTGCAAGGGCTTGGCGCGGTTCGCGCGCCGGCTCTGGCGATGCTCGCGGCCGCAGCAGCCAAGGCGCTGCTAAACTGGCTGCTCGTGCCGCAGCTAGGCACGGCTGGAGCCGCCATTGCGGGGGCTGTCGCCTATCTCCTGGCGGCGGTGATCAACATCGCGCTGCTGGCTCGCTTGGTAGGCCTGCGCGCGAGCTGGTCCGCCAGCGTGCTCAAGCCGGCGGCGCTGCTTATCGCCCTGGCTGGTGCGGCCGGGGCCGCGATGTGGGGCACCAGCGCTGTGCTGGGTGCCTTGGGGTGGGTTGCCGGAGGTCGTGCCACGGCAGCCGCGGAGAGCCTGCTGGGCGTAGCCGCAGGCGCCGTAGTGTTCGTGATCGGCCTCGCACGCTTGAGGCTAATCACGGAGGACGAGCTTGTGGCAGTGCCCAAGCTCGGACGCCCGCTGGCAGCCGTGTTGCGCAGGCTACGTGTACTGGCTTAGCCAGGCATACGGCTTACGGCGTGAAAGCGGCACAGCCATTTTATGAGCCTATACCACTTTGTGGTATAGTAAATGCCAAAGCAAAGGAAGCGGAAGCGGGGTTAGGCCGTGTATTTTTTCGAGCATGAACCTTGTTTCTGCGAAACGGAGGATTGGATATGAGCGTAACATTAACGGTCGTAGGTCTGGGCTCGGGAGATCCGGATCAGCTTACGATAGGGATATTGAACAAAATGCGGGGCGCTTCAGCGCTGTATCTGCGGACCAAGGAGCATCCTGCGGTTCAAGTACTGAATGAGTTTGAAGTGGCTTTTGAGTCGTTTGACAAGGTATATGAGACAAAGGAGTCTTTTCCAGAGGTATACGAGGAAATTACCAGCCAATTGATTACGACGGCTGCTAAGGCGGCAGACGGAAGCGAAATCGTCTATGCGGTTCCCGGTCACCCGATGGTGGCAGAAGCAGCGGTGCAGTTGCTTAAGGAGCGTTGTCCTGCGCAAGGGATTGAACTGAATATTCTGGGCGGCGAAAGTTTCCTGGATGAAGCCTTTGTGCGTCTTGGTTTTGATCCGATTGAGGGTTTCCAACTGTTGGACGCAGGTACACTGGATGCCAGCTGGCTCCAGCCTCAGCTGCATACGCTGATCGGACAGGTGTATGACACCTTCACGGCTTCTGATGTGAAGCTGTGCCTGATGGAGCGGTATCCTGACGATTATGAGGTATATGTCGGTCACGCTCTTGGGGTAGAAGGGGAGGAAGCGGTGCATAAGGTGCCGCTGTACGAGCTGGATCGAGTAGAGGGCTACGGGAACCTATCCTTGGTATACATACCTCGCAGTGAGGATGAGGCGCTGAAACGGCGTTCTTTTGACCGTCTACACGAGATTGTCGATATTTTACGCAGCCCGGAAGGCTGTCCTTGGGATCGTGAACAAACACATCAGTCGATCCGCAAAAATCTGATCGAAGAAACGTATGAAGTCATCGAAACGATAGATGAGGACGACCCTGAGCATATGAAGGAAGAGCTGGGCGATCTGTTGTTGCAAATTTTGCTGCATGCCCAAATGGAAGAGGAAGTCGGAACCTTCAATGTGTATGATGTTATACAGGGGCTGAATGATAAGCTTATTTTCCGTCATCCACATGTATTTGGTGACAATCAAGCGAATGATGCGGAAGAAGCGCTGCAAAACTGGGAGCAGATGAAGGCTGAGGAAAAACGGCTTAAAGGCACGACGGCGGCATACCCTTCTGTACTGGACGGGGTTCCGCGAGATCTGCCTGCTCTTATGAAATCGTACAAGCTCCAGAAGAAAGCAGCTAAAGTGGGCTTTAACTGGGATAGCATTGAGGGCGTATTCGATAAATTGGACGAAGAAGTGGCTGAGCTGAAGGAAGCGGTTCGTGAAGGGCATGCTGTGGAAGCCCAGTTGCTGGAGTTAGGCGATGTGCTATTTGTTGCCGTGAATGCAGCCCGGTTTATGGGAGTAGACCCGGAAGAGGCATTGTCGGCCACCAATCGCAAATTTGTCGACCGTTTCCAGTATATTGAGCAGAAATTACGCGAGCAGGGGCGTCGTCCCGAAGAAAGCAGCGTAGATGAAATGGAGACTTACTGGCAAGAAGCGAAAAAGCTCCTTGGTAAAGCATGATTCAACATATTCGCTTTTGGCTGCACAGAACAGTAAAATGAGACATATGCAGGGTTGAAAGAAGGCTCAGTTTGAGAAGACTTGCCAATGGGCAGAGTTTTGTAGTAGGATGTTGGCTTAACTGGGGTCGAATAAAAAAACGCCTGTCATTGCAGGATTTTTACGGACAAGCCAGAATAACTTGTAGTAATTCTGAAAATAACTGTAGCTTATAGTTAAGCGTGCTACAGTGACATTCAGAAGGGCTTCGGCCACAGTTGGACCTCACGTCTGCTCCATCAATGGACATGCAGCGTGATGATTATTTTTTGACATTTGGGAGGCTTTTATCTTATGAACAAGACAGATCTGATCAACAATATTTCCAGCAAAAGCGGTTTGAGCAAACGTGACGTTGAAGCTGTATTGAATGGCGTTCTTGGTGAAATTACAGATGCACTCGCTGGCGGTGACAAAGTGCAACTGATCGGCTTTGGTACTTTCGAAACACGCAAGCGTTCCAGCCGTACAGGCCGCAATCCACAAACCGGTAACACGATTGAAATTCCAGAATCGACCGTTCCTGCTTTTAAAGCCGGTAATAAGCTTAAAGAAGCCGTTAACTAATGCGTCTTGATAAATTCTTGAAAGTCTCGCGGCTGATTAAGCGGCGTACGGTAGCCAAGGACGTCTCCGAACAAGGGAGAGTGCTGGTGAACGGACGCGAAGCCAAGCCGAGCAGTGCGGTCAAAGTAGGCGATGAAATTACCGTCCAGTTTGGCCAGAAGCTGGTGACCGTGCGAGTGGAACGGCTCGCCGACACTACACGCAAGGACGAGGCTGCAAGTATGTACACGTTGGTAAAGGAAGAGCCTATTGCCAGGGACAATGGTTTGAACTGGTAAGCAGACATCTGATTTTTTCACAACTGTACATGAAAGCACTCCTTCATTATTTTATGAAGGAGTGCTTTTTTTTCTTTAGATGACGAGTTTTCGTCCATCATATGCTGATTAACAGCAAAAGCGGTTCTAAATCATACAGTCCCCTTCATAAGCTAAGAACAGAAGGAGGGGTACATGCCATGATTGAACAAGGGAAGTCCAAGCACCATGATCTGCGCATGCAAAGCCGCAAGCAACTCGATATTTCAGGCGTCAGCAATGTGGAGAGCTTTGACAGTGAAGAATTTTTGCTTCAGACCGAGCTGGGCCATCTCACCATTCGCGGACAACATTTACATATCAAAAACCTCAGTCTAGAAGAGGGACTGTTGTCCATTGAAGGTCTGATTACTTCCCTCGTCTACCTGGAGCCCGGGGCCCCGGCCAAAAACGGAAAAAGCCTATTCGGCAAGATCTTCAAATGAACCCTTACACGCAATGGCTGACGTTAACGTGGATGCTGTTGTCGGGCATAGCCATGGGAGTGGTGTTTGACAGCTACCGGGTGCTGTCCATCCGCTTTCATTTTGCCCGCTGGAGCGTTCATATGTTGGACGTGCTGTACTGGGTGGCCTCGGCTTTGTTTATTTTCCGTGTGCTATACGCGAGTAATCGCGGTGAGCTGCGGTTTTATGTCTTTTTAGGACTACTTTTGGGGGTTTGGCTCTATTTTTGGGCCTTTAGTGTTACAACCCAACGTTTTGTGGTAATGTTATTAGAGATAGTTCGCAGACTGACGTTGATCGTGAACAGCATACTGCGCATCCTGATTGTTCTTCCGGTGTTAGCGCTGTATCGGCTGTTACGCAAGCTGGTCGGATGGACATGGGCACTTATTGTGTTCCTGGGAAGGATGCTGATATACATCCTGATGCCGGTTTGGAAGCCGATCCTATGGCTGATCGGTCCGCTTAAAGCGCGCTGGAGGATTCCAGAGTCGCTCGTAAAGCTGGGTATCAGACTGAAAAACACAGCGAAAAGATGGTTTGGAAGGAGGTAGTATCATGCGTAATTCGTCTGTAGATCGCCATTCATCTTCTACGTCCAAGTCCAACGCGGGCGGGCGCAGGCGAATCATGATTTGGTTGCTATCGCTTGCCGCCTTTGGTAGTTGGGCAATTTTTACCTTTTTTTCTCAAGGCATGATTATGGCCGATCGAAATGAACAGCTCATCCAGAAGGAAAAGCAGAAGCAAGCTGCTACACAAACGGAACAACAGCTTCAAACCGAAGTGAATCGTCTCAAGGACCCTGAGTACATTGGCGAGATTGCCAGAAGCAAGTACGGTCTTTACAAACCGGAAGAGACGCCAATCATCGGAGATCAGAAATAGGAACATTATCGGGCCAATGCTTAGTTGACCTTGGTTCCGCCATTTTGTATAATCAAATCACCACAGCGGGATTTTTTTGCAAAAAAATCGGTTGTATATTTTAAGGGAGGATCATTTTATTCTATGGCAATTGAAGTGGGCACCAAGTTAGAGGGCAAAGTGACAGGCATCACGCATTTTGGAGCATTTGTGGATTTGTCTGGAGGTGTCACGGGTCTCGTTCACATCTCGGAAATCGCCGATAACTATGTTAAGGATGTTAACGACCACCTGAAGATTAATGATGTCGTGACGGTGAAAGTCATTAATGTTGACAAAGATGGCAAAATCGGACTTTCCATTAAGCAAACGATTGACAAGCCGGCAAGTGAAGCCCGTCCCCCAAGAGCTCCAAGACCGGAGCGTACAGGAGGACCAGGCGGAGGCGACCGTTTCGGCGGTGGAGGTTCAGGTCCAAGTCAAGGACGCGGTGGTGGTGGCGGTGGTTTCAACCGCGATCGTGGAGGCCGTTCTTTCAAGCCTGCACCGGGTAAACCTTCATTTGAGGATAAAATGTCACGCTTCCTGAAAGATAGTGAGGAACGCATTTCGTCGCTGAAAAAGAACACCGAAGGTAAACGCGGAGGACGCGGCGCGAAGCGTGTTTAATTCACTTTGACAACCGTATCAACCATACACGGAAAACCGTACAGTCGAAAGACTGCTACGGTTTTTTTGCGTTCTACCGACAATAGATGCGATATGCAATGGTGTGGACGATAAATCCGGTTATCGTTATACATGCATTTTATGAGATTCGCAATTTTGATGAAGACGAGAAAAGCATTCGTGCTGGAAAGCGGATGTTTTTTTTGTCGTGAGGACATAATCGTCCGACAAACTCCAACGGTTTTCCGTCTATCTTCTGTGCAAATCGCTAGTCTTGGTCATAGTGATGGACGACATAGAGAGGTCAAGCAAGGAGTTAAGAGACACGACTTCCATCTGCTTCCATACGGGCGTAGCTTGATGTTCAAGGCGATGCTCTGTCCTTTCGCGCAGAACGTTTTTTTGTCGGAAATTTCTTGGAATAAGACGTGAGGTTCTGACAAACTTTCTCAATCGTTCCGGTTTAAGATGGGAACATCAAATTGATGAATGGGGTGCCTGACGCATGATGGAGAAATGGAACGTGGTACATTTTCCGGGGTTAAAATCTAGAAAGTCCAAATCCAAAGAGCGTACGGAAGGTTGGTCTTCCAGACTCAAGAAACGGCTGGATTCACATAAAGGGGTGCAATGGGTAATGGCGCAAAGATGGATGCTGCTATTGTCGGCTATGGGAGTTCTACTGGGACGCGCCACTATTTTGGACGAGCTTTCTCCTTTTGCCCTCGCTTATTTTGCGGTCATTACGTTTCTTCGGCGTGACCTGATGCTGCCTGTAGCTGTATCCGTTGTGTTAGGCAGCCTGTTAGCTCCTTACCCATCGTTATTTATGATTGGCGGTGAGCTACTGGTATTTTATCTCCTGTATCGCGGGCTACGAACCTTCGATCGTCTGGAATTATCCTATGCCCCGCTTATGGTTTTCTTGTCTGTGTTTATGGTCAATTTATTTAACGCCGTGATGGCTCCAACTTTCACATGGTATGAACTTATCATTGTGGGAACGGATGCGGTTCTCAGCTTTATGCTTACGCTGGTATTCACACAGGCCATACCGTTGTTTACGTACCGCAAGAAGACAAGCCAGCTCAAAAATGAGGAAATTTTATGTCTTATTATTTTATTAGCCTCTGTGATGACGGGAGCAGTAGGATGGACTGTTCATTCATTGTCTGTCGATCATGTGCTGTCACGATATTTGGTCTTGGTGTTTGCTTTGGTGGGAGGTGCTTCGCTGGGTGCATCGGTCGGTGTCATTACCGGTTTAATTTTAAGCTTGGCCAATATGTCTGCAATTGTGCAGATGAGTTTACTCGCTTTTGCAGGTTTGCTAGCAGGGATGCTGCGTGAAGGGAAAAAAGGCGCTGTTGCGCTTGGGATGCTGCTAGGCTCCTCAATTCTGACGATCTATTTGGATGGGACCGGAGACGTGCTGGCATCAACCTGGGAGAGCTGTGCGGCGATTCTATTATTTTTAATGACCCCAAAAAGTTTCTTTAAAGCGGTTTCTACCTATGTTCCCGGTACGCAGGACCACGCCAAATCTCAGCATGAGTATGCCAAAAGGGTCCGCGATCTCACCGCAGAGCGAGTAACGAAGTTTTCCCGTGTATTCAGTCAGCTATCCCGCAGCTTTCACCAGATATCTGCAAGTGAGAGCGCGAAGTCGGATGGTGAAATCGAACACTTTATGAATGCGGTGGCGGAAGGGACATGTGCCTCCTGCTTCAAGTGTGAGCAGTGCTGGGACGGCAAGTTCATGCAAACCCATCAGTATATGACGGAAATGATGAGCGCCATTGAGGACAACCCGGATTTGGAGCCGGAACAGATACCCCCGCAATGGAGCAAGGCATGTGCTAAAACGGGCGCTGTCCTGCAAGTGATGAAGCAGCAGTATAGCCTCTACCAACATAATATGCAGTGGAAGCGCCAAGTATACGATAGTCGTCAGCTTGTTGCTGACCAGCTATCGGGCGTATCACAAATCATGGAGGATTTAGCGCGAGAAATTCAGCGGGAAGGGCAGACCATGCATCGGCAGGAGGAGCAAATACGGGAGGCTCTTGATAGACTGGGCTTGTCCATCCAATCTATTGAGATTATTAATTTGGATGCAGGTCAGGTAGAAATTGAGATTGTCCATGCCTATACAAGGGGATTTGATGAATGTCGGAAAATCATTGCTCCACTTCTGTCGGACATACTGGACGAGCATATAGCTGTGATGCGCGAAACGGAGGCAGATCGCCGCCAAGGCTTGGCTACAGTCATGTTCGGCTCTGCTAAAACGTATGAGATTGCTACAGGAGTAGCTAGTGCCGCCAAAGGAGGCGATTTTTTCTCAGGAGACAGTTACAGCATGATGGAGCTAGGAAACGGGACCTTTGCAGTCTCTTTAAGCGATGGTATGGGGAACGGAGAGCGCGCGCAGCAAGAGAGCAGTGCAGCACTTAACATTTTGGAGGAATTACTGCAATCGGGTATGGACGAAAAATTGGCGATCAAGTCAGTTAACTCTGTCCTGATGCTGCGATCACCTGAGGAAATGTATGCTACGGTCGATATGGCGCTGATTGATCAATACACGGCCCAGACAACCTTTATGAAAATTGGGTCTACGCCAAGCTTTATTAAAAGAGGAGAGGAGGTCATTCCCGTATCTGCCAGCAACTTGCCGATTGGGATTATACAGGATATTGAAATTGACTTGGTATCCCTGCAGCTCCAGCCGGGTGATATTCTCATTATGATTACAGACGGTATATACGACTCACCGGGTTATGCAGTTAATAAAGAAATATGGATGAAACGCATGATTCAGGAAATTGAAAGCGAAGATCCACAGCAGTTGGCCGACTGTTTACTAGAAAGGGTCATTCGATACCAACAAAATCAAATCTATGATGATATGACTGTAGTCGTTAGTAAAATAGATCACTTCCGCCCAGAATGGGCAACTCTCCATGTACCTGGCATGAGGTGGTTGGAACGTCCACGGACGGTGAGCTAATCCGACATTGCCCGGGAAATTCCCTATTCGTTTTTTAAAAATCCGCATCCTTCGTTTGAATCGTTCCGGATTAGGCAAAGATAGAATCTATCGGGATAGATTAAGAGGAAGCGGAGGTCAAAAAACGATGAAGCAAATTTTGATCATTACAGACGGATGCTCAAATGTAGGTGTTAGCCCAGTCATGGCGGCTGCCCAAGCTTTACGGGAAGGTATCACAGTGAACGTCGCCGGAGTCATAGATTATGGAACTATTGGTGAGCTTGGCAGTGCGGAGATTCAAGAAATTGCTAAGGCAGGGGGAGGGTTTAGCCAAATCGTAGGGACGAAGCAGTTGGCGCAGACCATGCAGATGATGACGCGCAAAACGGTGGTTCAAACCATTCAGCAGGCGGTTAATAGAGAGTTAACGCACATTCTGGGTGAGGGTGGCGCCAAACATATCGGTGAACTTCCTCCGGCAAAACGGGCCCAAGTAGTTGAGGTGATGGATGAGCTGACAGAAACAAGCAACCTTGAGATTGCCTTGCTCATTGATGCAAGTGCGAGCATGAAGCCCAAGCTGCCTGCTGTAGAGGACAGCATTCGCGATTTGCTGCTCAGTTTACAGTCTAGAAGCGGACACAGCCGTATATCTGTATTTCATTTTCCAGGCGGTAAAATGGGAGAAGATGCAGTCATGGATATCGGTTGGACCTCTGAGCTTAACCAGATCAAATCGATATTTGGACGCTTGCGGATGAAAGGGGCGACGCCGACAGGTCCTGCCATTTTACAAGTGATTGATTATTACCGATATGTTACACTAGGAGAACAGAAGGATCTGGAAGAATCCTATGGCAAAGGAGAAGGGATGCTCGGTGACTACGTCGTCTGATCCCGTTCTTGCACCCGGAACGGTCATCAAGGGCAAGTGGAAGCGGAGCAGCTATGTCATCCAGCGCTTGTTGGGCCGGGGAGCGAACGGAACTGTATATTTGGTAAAAGAAGCACAGGCCGATCGGCAATTTGCTCTGAAAATGGGGAAGAACACGCTTGATCTGCAATCGGAGATTAATGTGCTGACCACATTGCAGTCTCAGGGGACTCAGGCCGCCCTCCAGCGAAATGGAAATCCTTCCTTTTTGTTTGAGGTGGATGATGTAGTGTTACGCAGCGGGGAGATCCCCTTTTATGTTATGCGATATGTTAAGGGTGATCCGCTTCATCGCTTTGTGGCAGTCAAAGGGCCGGAATGGTATGGTGTGGCTGGAACCGGTATACTGAACCGTCTGGCGGATCTCCATCAGGCAGGATGGGTGTTTGGTGACCTGAAGCCGCAGAATATTTTGGTCAATGCCTATGGAGAGGCTGAATTAATTGACTATGGTGGGGTGTCTCTTGCTGGTCGGAGTGTCAAACAATTTACGGAATGGTATGACAGAGGATTCTGGAATGCTGGTAGCCGAAATGCCGATTCCCAGTATGACCTGTTTGCCTTCGCTCTTCTAACGATTCATATATTGGAGAGCGAATCGTTAAAGGCGGCTGCCAGTAGGCTGCCACAGTTGCGTAATACGGCAGAATTGACGGTCATCATTCGCCGCAGTCGTGTATTACGCCCCTATGCCGAATGGCTACTGGGTGCAGTGCGTGGAGAATATTCCGATACTCGTGCAGCGGCCCGATCTTGGTCACGTTTGGCTTCCGCACATGTCAGGCAATCGTCGGTCAAAAGAGGGAATCCACGCTGGCTGGGATATGCTTTCACGGTATCGCTTTTGCTGCTTGCCGGAGCGCTCTGGATTGCGTTAAGGTAGCAGCATGACTTACATAAGATAACAGATGATCATCATTTTTACGGTCGGGAGAAAAGAGGGTCGGGAATGGGAACAACAAAACCGACCGGTGTTGTACAGGAAGTGCTCGCCTTGGCGCGAGATCATTCACTGTGGAGCCCCGGAGACCGCATTGTGGTTGCTGTATCCGGTGGGCCGGATTCGGTGGCCCTTTTGCACATTTTACATGAAATATCCGTTATACATATGCCTTTACAACTCGTCTGCGCTCACGTTCATCATGGATTCAGACCAGAGGAATCGGATGCGGAGGCTGAAGTGGTACGCAATATTGCCCGAAAGCTTGAACTTCCATTTGAAATGACTCGGGTTGATGTACCCGCTTATATGAAGGAGAGTGGGAAGGGACCGCAGGAAGCAGCACGCGAGCTGCGCTACAGCTTTTTACATGATATGGCTACAAAGTGGGAAGCACAGCATATTGCAATGGCTCACCACGGCGACGATCAAGCCGAAACGGTTCTCTTGCACTTGCTGCGTGGTAGCGGTCCAGCAGGTTTGGCGGGTATGCGTTTGGCACGCAAGGAAAAAAATGTGCAACTCATTCGCCCGCTGCTACGTATGTACAAGGCTGACCTGATTGAGTTTTGTAACTTGTATGGTCTTTCCTATATGATAGACAGCACTAATTTATCGACCAAATACCGCCGTAACGCCATCCGCATGGATGTGCTTCCTTTTTTGGGGCAATATAATGAGCGACTGACACCGTCCCTAAACCGGTTGGCCGAAACGATGGCTGACGAAAATGACTTTATGGAGGCATCTACGCTGTCAGCATACGAGAAAATGGTGAGCTTGGATAATGGCAGGTACATGTTTCCCATCGCTTCATACCGTAAGCTACCCGTTGCTTTACAACGGAGGTTGATTAAACTAATATTAAATTATCTGCCTTCGGACAGTGAAAATTTTGATTTTCGTAAAATTGAAACCGTTCGACTAAGACTTCTCCAAGAGGCATCGTCTACATGGAGTTTGGATTTGGGAGGCGGTGCGGTTGGAGTCCGCGAATATGACCAAGCGGTTTTGTTTGACCGTACGCAAGTCGTTATGGGCGAATGGTGCTATGGACTAAGTGTATTGCCTATTTCCGGTGAGCTAGAGTTGCCTGAGGCAGATGGTATACTTCGGTGGCGAAGGGCTTCCTATTTGGACGGGGACCATCCGGCCAATAAGGAGGAAGCGTGGTTCGACGCAGATCAATTGAGTCTGCCTCTGACTGTACGCTCGCGATTACCTGGAGATACGATGTATGTAATGGGATTAAACGGAAGAAAAAAGGTTAAAGATATTTTTATTAATGAAAAAATACCTCCTTCAATGCGTTCCGTTATTCCCATCGTCTGCGACCACTCTGGAGCTATTCTCTGGATTCCGGGCGTACGACGTTCTGTACATGCCGCGGTGCAAGAGCACACGTCTTCGGTTATATATATGTCATGGCAAAGACGAGAGAGTCCGGGGCACCGGTAATTGCACAGGAACGGCTTTCATAGTATAAACTTAGGAGGTTTACACCGTTGCAAAATGATATTCAGGAAATATTGATCAGCGAAGAAGAAATTCAGAGTAAAATTAAGGAATTGGGTGCACAGCTCAGCGTAAAATATGAGGGGAAAAATCCATTGGTGATTTGCGTACTGAAAGGTGCGTTTATCTTTATGGCTGATTTGGTTAAATCCATTACAGTGCCGTTGGAGCTTGATTTCATGGCTGTATCAAGTTACGGAGCCTCCACAAAATCCTCAGGTATCATAAAAATCATTAAGGATTTGGACGCATCTGTGGAAGGACGCGACGTTCTGATTGTCGAAGATATTATCGACAGCGGCCTGACGCTGACACATTTGATTGAACTGCTTAAGAATCGTAATGCCAATTCGGTATGTGTCGTAACCTTGTTCGACAAGCCTGCACGCCGGACGGTTAATCTTGAAGCAGATTATACTGGATTTACGCTTCCAGATGCGTTTGTTGTCGGCTATGGTCTGGACTATGCCGAGCACTACCGGAACCTCCCATACATAGGGATTTTGAAGCCGGAAATCTACACCAGCTAATCTCAGCCTCCAGTCCTAGGACTAAATAAGGCCCTTTGTTGAGAAGGACTTACAGGCTATGGTAAAATAACTTAAGTGTCTCGAGAGGAGGTAGGGGATGAATCGGTTCATCCGGAATTCTGGTTTTTATTTGATTCTTTTTTTAGTTGTGGTGGGTATCGTTCAGTTTGTTAGTAACAGTAACGAAGCCTCCGATCTCCCTAGATATGACCAATTACGGCAAGAGGTTAAAGCTAATAACATCTCTAAAGTAACGGTCCAATTTGACGGTTACGCCTATCTTGTAACCGGTGCATATAAGAAGCAGCCGGCTAATGCTAAATCGACCAATTTTTCCGTATATGTTCCACCAACGGATCAAGCCCTAAGTGAACTGGTAAATGCCAGCGAAACGAACGGGTTTGAATATGTACAGAAGAAAATGGAAGGCGAAAGTATCTGGCTGACGTTTTTGACTTCTATCATTCCTTTGGTGATCATGTTCCTGTTGTTCTTCTTCCTGTTTAATCAGGCACAGGGCGGTGGCGGCAAAGTTATGAACTTCGGCAAGAGCAAAGCCCGTCTGTATAACGAAGAGAAGAAGAAGGTTACGTTCGAGGACGTGGCAGGGGCTGACGAAGAGAAGCAGGAGCTTGTCGAAGTTGTAGAATTCTTGAAGGACCCACGCAAGTTTGCAGCTGTGGGCGCTCGTATTCCGAAAGGTGTTCTGTTAGTGGGCCCTCCAGGTACGGGTAAAACACTCTTGGCGAGAGCTGTTGCAGGCGAGGCTGGAGTACCGTTTTTCAGTATCTCAGGTTCTGATTTTGTAGAAATGTTCGTCGGGGTCGGTGCTTCCCGTGTTCGCGATTTGTTCGAGAACGCGAAGAAGAACGCACCTTGTATCATTTTCATTGATGAGATTGATGCCGTTGGACGTCAACGTGGCGCTGGATTGGGTGGCGGACATGATGAACGTGAGCAGACGCTCAACCAATTGCTCGTAGAAATGGATGGATTCGGCGCAAACGAAGGTATTATCATCGTAGCTGCTACAAACCGTCCGGATATTCTAGACCCGGCGTTGCTTCGTCCAGGACGTTTTGACCGTCAAATTACGGTTGACCGTCCAGATGTTAAAGGCCGTGAAGCAGTATTGTATGTACATGCTCGCAACAAGCCATTAACGAAGGATGTTAAATTGGACGTAATTGCGAAACGTACAACAGGCTTTACAGGCGCTGATCTGGAAAATCTGTTGAACGAAGCTGCCTTGTTGGCGGCTCGTCGTAACCGCAGAGATATTTCGATGCGAGAAGTAGATGAAGCCATCGACCGTGTTATCGTAGGTACAGAAAAACGCAGCCGCGTAATCAGTGACCGCGAGAAACGAATTGTTGCTTATCATGAAGCAGGCCATACGATTATTGGTTTCTTCTTGGAAAATGCTGACATGGTTCACAAGGTAACGATTATTCCACGGGGACGTGCAGGCGGATACGTCATCATGCTTCCGAAGGAAGACCGCATGCTGACAACTAAGCAGGAATTGCTGGACAAAATCACTGGATTGTTGGGTGGACGCGTATCCGAGGAACTGTTCATTGGTGAGATCGGAACAGGAGCCTATAGCGACTTCCAACAAGCAACAAGCATCGCACGTAGCATGATCGTAGAATATGGTATGAGTGAGAAACTTGGTCCGATGCAGTTCGGTACTTCACAAGGCCAAGTATTCCTTGGACGCGATATCGGTCATGAGCAGAACTACAGTGATCAGATCGCTTATCAGATTGACCAGGAGATGAATCGTTTCATCACTGAATCTTATGAGCGTGCTAGAGAACTCCTGACCAAGTATTCCAAAGAGGTTCATTTGATTGCTCAAACCTTGCTGGTAGAAGAAACCTTGGAACTTGAACAAATCAAGCGTTTGATTGAGACAGGTTCTTTGGATGGTGGCACGACTGAGGGAGAAGGAACACCGGAAAACGGTGAGCCTGTGATCGACAACATTGGAGACGTCCGTGTACGTATTCAAGGTAAGGATGACGAGCCTAAGAATACAACGGATCAACCGAATGATATCCCTAATCTGCAAAAGCCAGAGGATGATAACAATTCGGGCAACTCCGGTGGTACTCCACCGACAACAACCTAATCATTCAATGGATAGTTGAATAAGCGTATATGCAAGCTCCGGGGAACCAGGTATTATTGGTTTTCCGGAGCTTTTTAAATGGAAGATTATTGCTAACGTGATTTGACAGACACCGGAACGTTGTGTACATTTATTGTTAAATAAACGGCTGTCGTCTTCTTAGCTTATAAAAGCCAACAGCCGCTGCAATCGACTTTCTATTATTTTGAACATATACGTGAGCGCATACTGTAGAATCTATGGTGTGCGCTATTCTTCTGTGAAATCAGGTGAAGGCATGATTCCAAGATATCTAGTTGATTTTGATGTAGCGGAATTGACCCGATTGGAAGCCGACGTGTTAATTATCGGCTCGGGCATTGCGGGCTTATATACAGCCATTAAGGCTGCAGAGAATCGGAAAGTGTTGCTGATCACCAAGAAGACTTTGATGGAAAGCAACACGCGTTATGCTCAAGGCGGCATTGCTGCTGTCACATCGGACGAGGATACACCAGCTTATCATATGCAGGACACCCTGATTGCTGGTGCAGGTTTGTGCGAACCTGAGGCGGTCAGAACGCTTGTCCATGAAGGTCCAGTTGGTATTCAAGAGTTAATACGTATGGGAACGGCTTTTGATCGTGTGGATGGTGAACTAGCATTGACACGGGAAGGAGCGCATAGCCATCGGCGTATTTTGCATGCGAATGGAGACGCTACGGGTTATGAAATTGTTCGTGCGTTGTCAAAGCAGGTTGCTGCTCATCCCGGTATCGAAGTGTGGGAAGAGTGCATGGTCATCGACCTGCTGACTGAGCATGGTGAGTGTATTGGGGCCCTCGTCCAAAAGCTGGATGGGGAAAGATCGTATATAACTGCAAATGCAACGATTTTGTGCTCAGGAGGTAGCGGGCAATTATACCGTTATACGACTAACCCGGATATTGCAACCGGGGATGGTATTGCTATGGCGTATCGTGCTGGGGCGATTGTCCGGGATATGGAATTCATACAGTTTCATCCTACGGCGTTGTGCCATCCGGGCGCTCCAAGGTTTCTAATTTCCGAAGCTGTACGGGGAGAAGGAGCCGTGTTACGCAATATTCACGGAGAACGCTTCATGGACAAGTATGATTCACGGCAGGAGCTTGCACCCAGAGATATCGTAGCTCGTGCTATCATTCATGAGATGGAACACACTCAAGCTGCGTTTATATACTTGGATATTACGCATGAGCCGCCTGAGCGGGTGAAGCAACGTTTTCCAACCATTTATCGGACATGTCTGTCATTTGGTTTGGATATGACGACAGACTGGATTCCCATTGCGCCTGCTGCGCATTATATGATGGGTGGTGTTCAGACCAATTTACACGGGGAAAGCTCCATTGCGCGTTTATTCGCCTGTGGAGAGACCTCTTCTACAGGTGTTCACGGAGCTAATCGTCTTGCGAGCAATTCATTATCTGAAGCTATTGTATTCGCCAGCAGGATTATTGAGCGACTGCATTCATTGCCACCGCTGGTCGGCCATACGATGATATCTTATAGCGATAACCGCACAGAGTTCCCGGCTTCATCCGTCGCGGAGCAGCGGCATAAGCTGCAAGAAGCAATGGTTCGTTATGCTGGAGTTCGTCGGCACGGCGAGGGGCTGCAAGCAGCATTAGATGAGCTGCAAGGGCAAATGCCTATTTTCGAGGCTGTGATCGCTAGCCGGGAAGATATCGAATTTGCCAATTTGCTCACATGCGCTTTATTAGTAACAGATGGTGCGCTGCTGCGTGAGGAGAGCCGAGGAGCGCATTATCGCGAGGATTTTCCTGAGACAGATGATAGCGTTTGGCGTAAGCATGTTCAGCAGCGACGTGATCAAGGGATAACGGAGGAGTACGTTCATGACATCTAACAGCGAGCTTTATGGAGAGTTTAGTGGATATCAGGAAGAACTGACGGCACAAATTCGCAGCTGGCTGCGAGAAGATACGGGCTCTGGCGATGTGACCACGCGCTGGACGATTGAGCAGGGCCACCAATCCAAGGCTGTCATTCATGCCAAGGAGAGCGGTGTGGTTGCGGGTTTACCCGTGGCTGCCCTTGTATTTCAGGTAGTGGACCCTTCCTTGTCGTTTACTCCGCTGGTGACCGATGGACAGTGGATTGAAAAGGGAAGCGTTTTGGCTGAAGTGAATGGAAGCACCCATGCGATTTTGACCGGGGAGCGATTGGCGTTAAATCTGCTCCAACGGATGTCTGGCATTGCCACGCGGACTCGAGCTTTTATAGATCAATTGCATGGTTTGTCCACCCGCTTGGTGGATACACGCAAAACAACACCAGGACATCGGCTGCTGGAGAAGTATGCTGTTCGTGTAGGCGGTGGCTCGAATCATCGCTTTGGCCTGTACGATGCTGTTATGATTAAGGATAATCATATTAAAGGCGCGGGCGGGATTGGACAAGCGGTAAGTCGAGCGCGTGCCCATATACCGCATACGATGACCATTGAAGTAGAGACGGAAAACATGAACCAAGTTCAGGAAGCCCTGGAAGCTGGGGCGGATATCATTATGCTGGATAACATGTCTGCCCCAGATATGAAGGAAGCCGTTCGGTTCATTCGGGAACGGGCCCCACATGTCAAAACCGAAGCTTCGGGCAATGTATCGCTGGATACAGTGCGTGAGATGGCTGAGAGTGGCGTAGATGTGATTTCTGTAGGCAGGCTGACATACTCTTTTCATAGTCTGGATATCAGTCTTGACCTTAACGCAAAGAAAGATAGGTGACACCCATTGATTCTTGTAGTGGATGTAGGTAATACTAATATTGTTCTGGGGATGTACGAAGGGCGGGAACTGTTGCACCATTACCGGATTAGTACCTCCAGACAGGCAACCGCAGATGAATACGGCGTACTCATACATAATCTTTTTAGTATGGGTGGCGTATTAAAGGATGACATCCATGGAGTTATTATTTCCTCTGTCGTTCCGCCATTGGTCCGTGTATTAGAAGAAATGTGCGATAAATACATAGGCAAAACGCCGTTAATCGTCGGACCGGGAATCAAGACCGGTCTTAACCTGCGTTATGAGAATCCGCGTGAAGTAGGTGCGGATCGGATCGTGAACGCTGTTGCGGCTGTCGAACGGTTCGGTGGGCCGCTGGTTGTGGTGGATTTTGGAACAGCGACGACGTTTGATTGTATTGACGATAAGGGAAACTACCTGGGTGGTGTAATTGTACCGGGTATCGGGATTTCGACAGAGGCACTGTATCAACGGGCTTCCAAGCTGCCCCGCATCGAGTTGGAGAAACCCAAAAAGGTTATTGGTCGTAATACGGTTCATGCCATGCAAGCTGGGATTATCTTCGGTTATGCTGGGCAAGTGGATGGCATTGTGAGGCGCATTAAGGAAGAAATGCAGGCGGAGCCTACGGTTATTGCTACCGGAGGTCTTGCAGAGCTAATCGCATCAGAGACAGAGAGCATCCAAAAAGTGTTGCCGATGTTGACGCTCGAAGGATTACGTATCATTTACCAACGTAACGCTGAATAAAAAAGTGGATATAAGCTGCCGCTGCGTCCAACCGATGATCTTATCGGTTTGGATTAGCGGCGTTTTTCGTCTATACTGAAATATGTTACGTTTTTGAACAATTCGCGTGATCTGTCGATGCAGGTTGTTTATATAGTAGGAAATTATGCTTCAATGATGAACAATACTAACGAAAATAAGCAGCATAGCTGTCCTGGAGAATAGGGGAGGATATCAATATGGAAAATAAGCAGGATCGACTTATTCGTGGCACAGCCATGGACGGGAGGGTTAGAGCCTTTGCTGTTCGGACAACTCAATTGGTAGAGGAATTGCGGAGAAGACATGATACGTATCCAACGGCTACCGCTGCTTTGGGGCGAACCCTCACAGCAGGAGCTATTATGGGTTCTATGCTAAAAGGCAAAGAGCGATTGACCATTCAAGTTAAAGGTGATGGACCGATTGGGCAAATCGTCGTTGATGCCAATGCTGTAGGGGAAGTGCGAGGTTATGTTACTGAACCACATGTGCATTTGCCGAGCAATAGTATGGGCAAACTGGATGTAGCGGGTGCTGTAGGTACAGAGGGGTTCATTCATATCATCAAGGATTTGGGGTTAAAAGAACCGTATCGCGGCAGTACTCCGATTATTTCTGGTGAACTGGGTGAGGACTTTACCTATTATTTTGCCAAATCGGAACAGACCCCGTCAGCGGTGGGCTTGGGTGTGCTGGTAGATACTGATAACTCGGTTATTGTGGCCGGTGGGTTTATTATTCAGTTGCTTCCAGGCTTGAATGATGATGAGATTACTGCGATCGAAAATGCAGTCAGCTCCATTCCGCCCGTTACCGCTTTGCTGGATCAAGGGTTGGAACTTGATGAAATGCTGCGCTGGATGCTGCCGGACGTTCGGATTCTCGATGAATTGGATATCCATTTTCAATGTGAGTGTTCACGTGAGCGCGTGGAGAAAACATTGATCAGTTTGGGAGAAAGCGAATTAGAGCAGTTAATTGAGGAAGAAGGACAGGCTGAGGTCGTATGTCACTTTTGTAATGAGGCTTATCAGTTTAATAAAGATGAGCTGCAAAATCTGTTAGATCAAGCCAAAGCCTAACCGGATGGGCGGTGCAAGCGATGACTACACGGGAAAAAGGATTATGGACAGCTGTCATTATTCTGACCGTTAGCGTCGCCGCCTTGGGTGGTCTTATCATGCTTCGGGGGCTGTCAAAGCCGGGTGATGTAAGCAAGGATGACGGCGATCATACTGTGGCGGAGATGGGTCAGGAAGGCATATCGGAGGAACAGTGGGTAGCGGAACTGAAAAAGCGATATGGAACCAATACGCTGTTGCAAATGTTGAATCGTAAAGCCGTGCAGGCTGAAACCAAGCGTCTCGGTATCAAGATCACCCAAGAGGATTTACAGCAGGTGCTGGAGCAGGATAGTAAAGGGTATGACTCAGATCATACCTACTTTGATGAAATGCAGCGACAGTTTGGCTTAGATCCGGTTGACTTGCGGAATGAAGCGGAATACCGGATTGGTTTAGAGAAAATAGCTACGCAGGGTATTCAAGTTCAGGAAGCTGAGATTGACGAGTATTGGGAGCAACATCCCGAGGAATTTGCCGTCGGTAAGCAGATCCAATTGGCAGCTCTTTATGTGGATAATGCGCAGGAAGCAGAAGCGTTGCTAGACCGGGTTAAGCAGGGGGAGAGCTTCGATGTGCTGATTCAAGAGCATTCAGGTAAGCCTTTCGACAAAGATAGCAGTGGACAGCTGGGATGGGTGGATGAATATGATCCATTTCAACCGGAGGCGATCATGAAGGCGGCGAGAGAGCTAAGCTCTGGGGATGTTGCGGGTCCAATCTCTGTTAACGATGGCTATGCAGTCATTTATGTACAGGATGTCCGGTTGAAGAATTCTCCGGATAAGCAGCAGATCCGGCAGCAAATTCGTCGATCTCTTGCGCTTGCACAAGCCGCTCCTTTGGAAGAGGTTGAGAAGAGTCTGCGTGATAAGTATGGAGCGCGTATTTTATCTGGAAAGAATGCATCCTCCGCTTCTCTGTAACGTAGTGAAAGAATATTGGTTTGAAGGAAGCGCGATGCTGATAACGCGGGTTGGCAGCATCGCAGCTTACTCACTCGTATTGACATTGGAATTGAAGATTGTTATGATTAGCGTATAAAACCCACTATTTTTATCGGAAATTAAATGAACGGTACAAAATAAAAATGATTGCCTAAGAATGATCTACAATATGATTTCGCATTTTTTTTATATATCATCTAAAGTCAGGGAGGAATTATCATGGCTAAAGTTGTTAATAACATCACTGAACTTATCGGGGGAACACCCCTCGTTCGCCTCAACCGGATCGTACCGGAAGATAGCGCCGAAATCTATTTGAAACTGGAATATCAGAACCCAGGCTCCAGTGTAAAAGACCGTATTGCGATTAGTATGGTAGAAGAAGCTGAACGTGAAGGACTGCTTAAGCCAGGCGGTACCATTATTGAAGCAACTAGCGGTAATACAGGAATCGGCTTGGCTATGGTTGCTGCTGCGAAGGGCTATAAGGCAGTCATCGTTATGCCAGAAACGATGAGCATAGAGCGTCGTAATTTGTTGCGCGCTTATGGAGCCGAACTTGTGTTAACACCAGGATCAGAAGGCATGAACGGATCCGTCAAGAAAATGGAAGAATTGCTGAGTGAAAATCCGGATTATTTTGCTGCGGAGCAATTCAAGAACAAAGCTAACATCAAAATTCACCGTGAAACGACCGGTCCTGAGATTGTGGAAGCCATTCGTTCCATTGGCGGAACTCTGGACGCTTTTATAGCGGGAATAGGTACTGGCGGAACCATTTCTGGAGCCGGTGAAGTGCTTAAGAAAGAATTCCCTGATATTAAAGTTGTGGCCGTAGAGCCTGCCTCTTCCCCGCTGTTAGCAGGCGGTAAGCCAGGACCCCACAAAATCCAAGGGCTGGGTGCCAACTTTATTCCTGAAATTTTAAACCGTGATATCTATGATGAAATTATTCATGTAGAAAACGATGAAGCTTTCGAGGTAGCACGTAGAGTGGCCAAGGAAGAGGGCATTTTGTCCGGTATTTCATCTGGCGCGGCTGTTCATGCGGCTTTGAAGCTTGCTAAGCAATTGGGCAAGGGTAAACGGATCGTTGTCATTATCCCAAGTAATGGAGAACGTTACCTGAGTACACCACTATACAATTTCGAGCTGTAATTATGTCTTAATTGTGTATACTATACGTAAGGATTCCCTCATTTCCCTGTTGCAGGGGGGTGGGGGTTTCTTTTTAAGGAGAGAATGTAGACTTATTGAAAAGTAGGGAAGGGGAAGCACACACGGATGAAATCGACAGCTAGAGTGACAGAGGCGCAGTGGCAGGTTTGGCAGGAGGAAGGCTGGAGCATACTTCCCTATATTGCTGAGTACTCATTACCCGTGGGAGGGCTACCGTCATCGTGGCGGAAGGCTTGGGAGGATTCGTCGCCATATGCCTTTTTGCTGGAGAGCGCTAAAGGTGGGAGGTACACCTATCTGGCCTTAAATCCGGTTGCTATATTGGAAGGCAAGGGAGAACATGCAGTTTGGACTGATTTGCAAAGTGGGAAGCATGGAGATATACATGGCCAACCTTTGAAAGTCATGAACAACTGGATCGCTCCTTACCGTGCACCGCGTGTACCTGGCATGTCCTTTTTCTCTGGAGGATTTGCCGGTTATCTTGGCTACGATGTAGCTCGCTCGTTGGAGCGTTTGCCATCTCAAGCTGCAGACGATACGGACATACCTGACTATGTATGGATGAGGGTAGATGAGCTATGGATTTATGATCACGAAAAATCCTGCATATATTGTGCTGTTCATATGCCCGCTTCTACGCATTCCGATAAAGTCAGTGATACCGATTTGACCAATCGCGTTATACTGGATGGGCCAAATCCCATACTTTGCGAGCATTACGCGGAGGCTGCCCAACGTGCAGAACGTATGCTGACTCAGTGGAATAACATCATAAATGCTGGAGAGATTGATCCTGCGTACCCTCGTCGTTGTGCTAGGCTTGCCGAAGAGGGATTAGAGGCTGCTCATCAAGAATCTGAAGGTTGGACAGCGGCATTCAACCAACAAGATTTTGAACATGCCGTAAAACGTGTGCAGGAATACATTGCCCAAGGGGATGTATTCCAGGTTAACTTGTCGATTCGTCAGCAACGTGCGCTTACAGCCCTCCCTGAAAATATATATGAATGGCTTCGTCTGCTGAATCCTTCCCCTTATATGGGGATGCTGCGTATACCAGATTTACAGATCGTCAGTGGGTCGCCAGAATTGTTGGTGAAGCTGGAGGATGGACGTGTGAGCGCCCGACCTATTGCAGGTACGAGAAGAAGGGGGCTCACACCGGATGAAGATGCCGCTATGGCAACAGAGCTTCTATCAAGCGAAAAAGAACGCGCCGAGCATATTATGCTCGTCGATCTGGAGCGTAATGATATCGGGCGGATTGCCGAATATGGATCAGTGCATGTGCCTGAACTGCTGACTGTCGAATACTATTCGCACGTGATGCACCTGGTTTCTCAAGTTGAGGGAAAATTAGCCCCGGGTCGTACAGCTATAGATGTAATTGCTGCTACTTTTCCAGGCGGAACCATTACCGGAGCACCCAAGGTACGCACGATGGAAATCATCGAGGAATTAGAGCCTGTCCGGCGGGGTCCTTATACTGGGTCCCTTGGATGGATTGACTATAACGGTAATATGGAATTAAATATTATAATAAGAACACTAGCTGTTAAAGGCAGCACTGCCTATTTACAGACAGGTGCGGGGATCGTCATTGATTCAGACCCGTACAGGGAATATCGGGAATGTCGGAACAAGGCCAGAGCTGTCATGAAGGCGGTACAATGTGGTGAAGAAGAAGCCGCTTTGAGCAGAAGCGGTATCACAGGAGGGTGAGTCGTATGATTTTGGTGATTGATAATTATGATTCGTTTACGTACAATCTTGTTCAGTATTTGGGTGAACTTGGCGAAGAAGTAACCGTAAAACGTAACGATGAGATTGATGTGAGAGGCATAGAAGAGCTGGCACCAGAGCATATTTTGATCTCGCCGGGTCCATGCACGCCGAATGAGGCGGGGATATCACTGGATGTGATCAGCCATTTTAAAGGTCGCATTCCGATTTTTGGCGTTTGCCTCGGCCATCAGGCCATCGGACAGGCTTTTGGCGGTAAGGTTATCCGGGCTGAACGACTCATGCACGGTAAGACATCACCGATTCTTCATCACAATACGTCAGTATTTGAAGGCTTGCCTTCTCCGTTCACAGCAACCCGGTATCACTCATTGCTGGTGGAGCGCGAGAGTCTGCCTGAGTGTCTAGAGATTACCGCTGAAACCGCAGAAGGTGAAATTATGGGTTTGCGGCATAAAGAATTTGCCGTAGAAGGAGTTCAGTTCCATCCAGAATCCATTATTACGGATTACGGGCATCAACTGTTACGCAATTTCCTAAAACGCAAGGTAGGCGTCTGATTCATGAAATATATCGGAGTCAACGGCGTCCTCACGGAAGCCGCTAAAGCCGTGATTCACGTAAGTGATCACGGCTTTTTATACGGAATGGGCTTGTTTGAAACATTCCGCACCTACAAGGGTGCCCCATTCTTGCTGGATCGGCATCTGCATCGACTACAGGAAGGCTGCCGAATGCTCGGCATTCCTTTTCAACTGGATGAGGAGCAGCTTACGAAACACATCCAGCATCTGATGGTGGCAAATGGGTTGGATGAAGCCTACATCCGCTACACCGTATCAGCGGGTGAAGAGGTGCTAGGATTGCCGACGGGTGACTATACGCGTCCCAACCATATTTTGTTTGCCAAACCGTTGCCCTCTACCAATACACAAACCGGGCAATCCACTTCCCCATCGGCGCTTCAGTTGTTGCGAACCCCCAGAAACACTCCAGAGGGTGAGGTTCGATTAAAATCGCTCCATTATATGAATAATATTCTTGCGAAGCGGGAACTTCAGCAGTATGCCGAGGCTGTCCGTTATAAGGCTGAGGGAATAATGCTTACGGCCAACGGTTTTCTGGCAGAGGGAATAGTTAGTAATCTGTTTTTTGTGCGAAATAATACGCTGTATACCCCTGACTTGTCTACTGGAATTTTGCCAGGCATTACACGTGAGTTCATTTTGGAGCTGGCGCATCTGCGAGACATTCCTTGTGAGCAGGGCCTGTACCGCTGGGACGAGCTGAAGCAGGCTGATGAAATTTTTATGACCAACTCTATACAAGAAATACGGCCCGTGGATTTGTTGTTGGAGCCGGGAGGAACAACGAACCATTTATCGGTTCCCTTGACGCAGCCCAGGTCCATAACAGCTTTGCTGTTGCACGATTATAGACAGAAAGCAGGGATCAAGTGAACATACCAACTCTTTATCAACGTAGTTACCGAATGGGGGATGCCGAGCTTACACTCGGACATTCCACACAGATCATGGGTATACTGAATGTGACCCCGGATTCATTTTCCGATGGAGGATTACATGATAACCCGGAGATTGCTGTTTTACATGCATTGAAGCTGGTGGAAGACGGAGCCGATATTATTGACATTGGCGGGGAGTCTACCCGTCCGGGGCATGATCCAGTAGGTGTGGAAGAGGAGCTGGCTCGGGTCATTCCGGTCGTCCAGGCCATCCATCGTATCGCACCGCACATTCCGTTATCTGTAGATACTTACAAAGCCGAAGTAGCCAGAAAGGCACTCGAAGCCGGCGCACATATCATTAATGATGTGTGGGGGTTTAAGGCAGACCCTGATATGGCACGTGTAGCTTCGGAATTCGATTGCCCGGTCATTTTGATGCATAATCGTCATGACCGTAACTATAGTGATTTGGTTTCTGATATGCTGTCCGATTTAAAAGAAAGTATCCGATTAGCGCTGGATGCGGGGGTACGTGAGGAACAGATCATTTTAGACCCAGGCATCGGTTTTGCCAAGGATTACGATGAAAATATTCATGTCATGACTTCTCTCGATACATTGAGTCAGCTGGGCTTTCCGCTGTTATTGGCTACGTCGCGCAAAAGATTTATTCGTACAGCACTGGACTTGCCTGTGAATGATGTGGTGGAGGGCACGGCGGCTACTGTTGCTTTTGGCATTGCTCAAGGGTGCCAGATTGTGCGTGTACACGATGTGGCGCAAATCAAGCGCACCGTACGTATGTGTGATGCGATGGTGTACGGGTCTAAAAATGCACTGAGTTATGGTGGTTAATAGACGCTCCACGAATGATTTGATCCTACGATCGCTGTTGCAACGGGATTCTAACAGTCATATGTTTACCAATTCAAAGAATCCCGTTGCAAAGGCGAGCGCTCCGCTTCTTCGGATTCAAATCCTTCATTACGCTACCACCAGCATAAAGTCACTGTATTTTTAGAAAAAAATTTATTATATAAGTTAAACTCGAAAAATACACATTAAAACGGAGTAGGCGGAATGGTGCTATACAAGCGATAGCGGTCGCCTTTGTGTCCGGATTTCAACCATTTTAGCTTGATTTAGGGAAATTCGGGCACAACAGCGATGGTAAGCACCATCCGACCGCGTAGTGGCGCCTCGCGTACATCATTAGTCGGTTTAGATAGAAAAATTAAAAAAACAGGGGGTCTATCCACGATGGATAAAATGGTTTTGCATCGTATGGAGTATTACGGATATCATGGCGTTTTTCCAGAGGAACGTAAGCTGGGACAACGTTACTATATTGATTTGGAACTGGAGCTTGATCTGCGTGAAGCGGGTGAGCAGGATGCTTTGGACAAAACGGTTAATTACGCCGAGGTGCATTACACCGTTAAAGATATTGTAGAAAAGGAATCTTACCAATTGATTGAAGCTTTGGGCGAACGTATTGCATCTTCCCTACTGGACACTTATACTAGTGTCAATGCACTGACTGTCAAAGTCACGAAGCCGCATCCGCCGTTTGATATTCATTTTCAAGGCGTGACGGTTGAGCTTTATCGCGCAAGAAAGTAGGAACGATACATGAATGCACATTCGACCTCTGAGGCATCAGAGGCTTATATTGCTTTAGGGGCTAATTTGGGGGAGCGCGAGCATACCCTGTATGAAGCCATTACGGCGCTGGACGAACATCCGGGTATCCGGGTAATACGGTGCTCCAGCCTGTACGAAACAGAGCCTGTTGGGTATCTGGATCAACCTTCTTTTTTGAACATGACGGTAGCCCTATCTACAACACTTGCTCCAGAGGAGCTTCTGGTATATATGCTGGAGGTGGAGAGTCGTCTGGGGAGAGTAAGACATATTCCTAATGGTCCACGAACCATTGATCTGGACTTGTTATGGATGGGAGCGGCACAACTGGCTACACCGGATTTGGAGCTTCCTCACCCTCGTATGTTGGAGCGTGCTTTTGTGCTGGTTCCCTTGGCTGACATCGTTCCGAACCAAGATCCGTCCGGTCTGTACAGTATCGTGCATACTGCATTGAATTCTGTGGATGGAAAGGACGGCATACAGCTTTGGAAAACATGCAGCTGGCGCAACGACTCCGCGCCTTTCGGAAACTAAAAGGGTTCACACAGCAGGAGTTGGCAGAGCGTACCGGTATATCTTTGACTGTATTAGGTGCTGTGGAGCGAGGCAATCGTACAATAGACTTAGACATGCTGAACCTTATCGCCCAAACGCTAGAAATTGAAGTCCGGGAACTGACGGAATGACGATAAATAATGATACAAAAGAAAGAATAAAGGGGTGAACAGATATGTTGAAAATCGGCGGTATTGAAATGAAAAACCAAGTCGTTCTGGCTCCGATGGCAGGCGTGTGCAACCCTGCTTTTCGCCTGATCGCCAAGGAATTCGGTACAGGTCTGGTATGTGCAGAAATGGTTAGTGATAAAGCGATCATTCACGGCAACAAGCGTACGCGCGAGATGCTGTTTGTAGATGAGCGTGAGAAGCCACTTAGCTTGCAAATTTTCGGGGGAGACCGCGAATCTTTGGTGGAAGCAGCGAAGGTCGTAGATCAGGAAACGAATGCAGATATTATTGATATCAATATGGGTTGCCCGGTTCCCAAAGTGACCAAATGTGATGCAGGTGCTCGTTGGCTGCTCGATCCAAACAAGATTTATGAAATGGTATCGGCGGTAGTGGAATCAGTAAGCAAGCCGGTTACTGTGAAAATGCGTATTGGTTGGGATAGTGAGCATATTTATGCCGTAGAGAACGCTCGCGCTGTTGAACGTGCCGGAGGACAGGCCGTTAGCGTCCATGGCCGTACACGGGAGCAACTGTATACGGGACATGCGAATTGGGATATTATAAAGGAAGTTAAAGAAGCAGTTTCCATTCCTGTAATTGGAAATGGCGATGTGGCATCACCGGAAGATGCTCGCCGTATGCTGGATTTGACCAATTGTGATGGCGTTATGATCGGACGCGGTGCTCTCGGGAATCCGTGGATGCTCTACCGTACGATTGAGTACTTGCAATCAGGCGAGCTGTTGCCCGATCCTTCACCGGAAGAAAAAATTCGTATTGCCATTCTGCATATGGATCGTCTGGTTGCATTGAAGGGTGAAGCAGTAGCTGTCCGTGAAATGCGCAAGCATCTGGCTTGGTACCTCAAGGGGCTTAAAGGTTCAGCACGTATTAAGGATGCCATTATGGAAGAAACAAAGCGCGACGATATGGTACGTATTTTGGATCAATTTGTATCTCAATTGCACATGGTGGAAAACGATGAGCTTTCTACAAGCGCTGCATCTCCTGCTGCTATTGCGCAATAAGGAAGCTGTTCCGGCCTGCGCACGCGATTGACTTTTCCAATTGCTTGCCCTATAATCGTTCAGTATAAAATCTTGATGTATGCTACAAATTGTGTGCAGCTCTCAAGACAACAGCAGGAAATGTTCTCATTCCCTCAGAGTGGCATATTATGTTTTGAAAGCGTGCATTCCGATGCACTTTTAAACTTTTCCCATGACAGGAGAATCGGTTAAGATGAGCGATAAAGAAGTCATTCTGACACAGGAAGGTCTTAGAAAGCTCGAAGATGAGCTTGAGAACTTAAAGTCTGTCAAACGCCGCGAAGTGGCTGAACGGATTAAGGTAGCCATCGGATACGGAGATATTAGTGAAAACTCCGAATATGAGGATGCGAAGAATGAGCAGGCCTTTATTGAAGGCCGTGTAATTACGTTGGAAAAGATGCTACGCAATGCCCGCATTATCAATAGTGATGAAATTGACACCGATGTTGTGGGAGTAGGTGCAACTGTGACTGTTGAAGATTTGGAATTCGGAGATATTACAGAGTATGCTATCGTAGGTTCTGCCGAATCCGACCCGCTACAGAACAAGATTTCGAATGAAAGTCCGGTTGGCAAGGCAATTCTCGGTAAGAAAAAGGGAACTGTAGTAGATGTCACCGTTCCAGCAGGCGTTATTCAATATAAAATCGTGGATATCAAGAAATAAGACACGGACTTTGGAATTTAATGTAAAAGCTTCCTTGTGGAAGCTTTTTTTCTCTACACCCGGACGGACCCCGGCCCGTCTATTCATATTGAAGGAGCTGATTTAGCACCATGTCGGATGAAACTACTAACCAGGAAACACAAGAAAATCGCGAGGAATTAAGTGAATTATTGCAAATTCGTCGTGCCAAATTGGACGAGCTTCGCTCATTGGGCATTGATCCTTTTGGACGCAAATACATACGCACGGCTGAAGCGGGCGTACTACTGAGCAAGTATGACAGTTTGACTAAGGAAGAACTGGAAGAAAAGAATATTGAAGTTAGCATAGCAGGCCGTATTATGGCTAAACGTGTTATGGGAAAAGCCAGCTTTGCTCATATACAGGATCTTAGCGGACGTATTCAAATTTATGTTCGTCAAGACACAGTACCTGAATCCAAATATAAAGCATTTGGCATTTTAGATCTGGGCGATATTGTTGGTGTTAAGGGTGTGCTCTTTAAGACCAAAACAGGTGAAACAACGATCAAAGTGCTGGATATTGAGGTCTTGTCCAAATCCTTGTATCCATTACCGGAGAAATATCATGGCCTGAAGGATGTTGAATTGCGTTACCGTCAGCGTTATGTCGATCTGGTTATGAACCCTGAAGTACAAAAAACGTTCATTACACGGTCCCGTATTATTCAATCCATGCGTCGTTATCTCGATTCGCTCGGCTATTTGGAAGTTGAAACCCCAACATTACATTCCATTGCTGGCGGAGCGGCGGCGAAGCCATTTGTTACGCACCATAATGCATTGGACATGCAGCTTTATATGCGTATTGCTATTGAACTCCATTTGAAACGACTAATTGTCGGCGGAATGGAGAAAGTATATGAGATCGGTCGTGTTTACCGTAATGAAGGTATTTCGACCCGCCATAACCCTGAGTTTACGATGATTGAGCTGTATGAAGCGTATGCTGATTATAAAGATATCATGCAATTGACGGAAAACATGGTTGCACATATTGCGCAGGAAGTACTGGGCACACAGCACATTCAATATCAAGGCCAGGAAGTGGATCTGACGCCGCAATGGCGCAGAGTCTCCATGGTTGATGCTGTTAAAGAAGTAACAGGCGTAGACTTTAGCGTGCAGATGAGTAATGAAGAAGCTCATCGCCTTGCGAAAGAGCATAAAGTTCCGGTTGAACCACACATGACATTTGGCCATATCCTGAATGCATTCTTTGAGCAGTTCGTAGAAGAAACGCTCATTCAGCCGACCTTTATTACTGGACATCCGGTTGAAATCTCGCCGTTGGCCAAGAAAAACGAACAAGATCCGCGGTTTACGGATCGTTTCGAGCTGTTCGTGGTCGCTCGTGAGCATGCGAATGCGTTCACTGAGCTGAATGACCCAATCGACCAGCGCCAACGTTTTGAAGCACAATTGCTAGAACGTGAGCACGGTAACGATGAGGCTCATGAAATGGATGATGACTTTATCCGCGCCTTGGAATACGGTATGCCGCCAACAGGCGGACTGGGCATCGGCATCGATCGTTTGGTCATGTTGCTGACAGATGCTCCTTCCATTCGCGATGTGCTGCTTTTCCCGCATATGCGTAACCGTACAGTAGAATAACATAACATTATGAATATAGAGGATCAGCCGGGCTTCCCGTGTCTTGTTCCTCTTTTTCATAAGAACGGATGGAGAGAATACTCTAATGAAACGCAGCGTCAAGCTTAGTCGGTTCGCATCGCCTCCTTTTATATTGGTCATTGGATATTTATTGATTATTGCATTGGGTACTTTGCTACTAATGCTTCCTGTTGCCAATCATGGTGGTCATGCTCCGCATTGGATTGATTCGCTTTTTACGTCCGTCTCAGCCGCTTGTGTCACCGGACTGGTCGTTGTTGACGTCGATTCAACGTATACGATGTTTGGCGAAACCGTCATTTTGGTGCTGATGCAGCTAGGCGGGCTGGGGTTTATGACCTTAGCGACCTTGTTTGCGCTGTTGTTGGGGCGGCGATTATCGTTAAAGGATCGGTTGCTGCTTAAGGAAGCTATTAATGCCGATAGCATGGAAGGGATCGTGCGTATTATTCGCAAGGTGCTGATCTTTTCTTTTACCATTGAGGCGATAGCTGCCGTCGTCTTAGCTTTGCGGTGGATGCGAGAAATGCCTGTCGGACAAGCGATGTATTATGGAATATTCCATTCCGTATCCCTCTTTAATAACGGGGGATTCGATCTGTTCGGGACTAGCTTCCAACAATACGCTGGAGATTTTGTTTTCAATATGATTGCATCTGTGCTCGTTATATCAGGAGGCTTGGGTTTCCTGGTGCTTAGCGATCTGTTCGATTTTCGCCGTACCCGGAGACTGTCTCTACACTCCAAAATGGTACTAAGCGTGTCGGGAGTGCTCATTGTGGTTGGTGCGCTGGTTTTATTTGTTTTTGAGTTTACCAATGCACGAACCTTGGGTGCGCTAAACTGGGAAGGCAAAGTTTATGGAGCTGTCTTTCAATCGGTCTCCACGAGATCATCGGGTACGAGCACAGTCGATATCAGCGGGTTAAGGCAGGCAAGTCAGTTTTTTATTATGTTGCTGATGATTATCGGTGCTTCTCCGGGCTCAACAGGAGGAGGAATCAAAACGACTACGTTTCTGCTTATGGTAGGTGCGCTAATCGCCGTCATGCGAGGACAGAAGGAAATTGTGTTTTTCCGTCATAGGGTCCCCAAAGATATCATGATGCGGGCGCTGACCATTATTGTACTAGCCCTATTTATATTCTCGATTGTGGTTATACTGCTCTTAATGACAGAGGATGCCCCATTTCTCTCCCTTGCATTTGAGGCTGCTTCCGCAATCGGAACGGTAGGGTTATCCGTAGGAGTGACGCCAGGGTTGTCTGACGCAGGCAAGCTGATTATTTGTGTGACTATGTTTATTGGTCGAATTGGTCCTCTTACGATAGCCTATGCCATTCGTCCACGCTCAACCAAGACATTGTACCGTCGTCCCGAAGGGCATATCGTAATTGGATAGTGTATCTGTAAAAAAGATGTACCCGTGCTGATTAGCATAGGTACATCTTTTTTTCATTTCAGATCATCATAATTCTTTATGGGTAGCATATCATGTAAAATGCCCATTTTGAGAACAAGACGAAATAGTTAGAACAGATACTGTTTTTCGCAGAAAAAAACGGCTATTTGTTTCCTTTTATGTAATTATAGACAAAATACTAGGAATATTATGTATAATATTGTATGATAGTGGGCATGAAAGGGGGATAGTTGAGGTGAATACCAATTTCTAATTTGAAAGGAATCATCTATTATGTATTTATTTATTATTAGTGCCGAAGTTTTATTTTGGGTTTTTGTTGTTGCAGGCTTGATCGCAAGGTATATGTTTGGCTTGAAGAAGTTAGGCGGTCTTCTTTTACTATTTACCCCCATTATTGATATCCTGCTACTAATTGCGGTGTTTATCACGGTGAAAAGTGGCATGGAGATTACGACTGCTACTGGCTTGGCGGCCTGTTATTTTGGTATTACAGTAGCATTTGGTCATAGGTTAATTAAGTGGGCGGATGTACGGTTCTCCCATTGGTTTGGTAAGGGGCCCAAGCCTGAACGCAAGTATGGTGCTGCTCATGCAAAAGAGGAACGGATAGGTTGGTTGCTTCACCTTTTGGGCTGGGCTATAGGTAATGCTTTGTTGCTCGCCATCATTGTGTATGTTGATGATCCTCAGCGTACGGTGTCTTTGGAGGGCATTATGCAAACATGGGCGATCGTTCTGGTAATCGACTTTGTTGTCTCCTTTAGCTATACTTTAGCTCCCAAAAAACAAAAGCGTAGTCTATAAAGGTTAAGGCTTTACACTTAGATGATATCTGGCTGGTCACTCAGGATGTTCAAATCGGGAGAGTCATTGTTGGTGAAAATGAAGTGGTTACTTCCGGTAGTGGGGTGAGTCTGTCATCGGAATGTAAATATTTACAAAAATATGCGGATTTTATGTTTAACTCGCTTTGACAGTCACCTTATTTTCGCCTCGCTACCTTTTTTCACACACATGTATCCCTTTCGATTTGAACACAGACCAACAGAAGCAACACAATTATTTTTTGTGAGATGACAGACAGCATACATGATGTGTTACACAAATTTTAAAATAAATTTTGTGATTTGCCTAAAACGTCGCCTATCTAAGTTTGGCAATTAACGTGATAATATTCCAGGAAAGATTACATATGTCTATAAATGTAGACATACTCAATTAAGTTGTTATTTTGTTTAAAAATGTAAAAAAAGAAAGGTGGTTTCTGTGGCAGTACTACTGAGCGGTAAGAACATTTTGATTATGGGCGTGGCTAATAACAGGAGTATTGCTTGGGGGACAGCTCAATCTTTAGCTGCTGAAGGAGCACAGCTCATTTTTACTTACGAAAATGAGAGGGTTGCAGAGCGGGTACTAAAGCTCGCTGAAACCATTCCGGGAGCACTGGTCTGTCCTTGTAATGTTCAAAGCAATGAAGAGCTTGATGCATTGGCGGATTTTATAAAAGAAAAAGTAGGCGTATTGCATGGCTATTTTCACAGTGTCGCCTATGCTAAGGCTGAGGATTTGGATGGCTTGTTCGTTGACACTTCTCGCGAGGGATTCGCCGTTGCACAAGAAATCAGCGCCTATTCCTTGGCTGCTGTATCCCGTCGAGTATACCCACTGATGACAGAGGGTGGGAGTATCGTCACCATGACGTATATTGGCGCAGAACGAGCGATCAAAAATTACAATGTTATGGGTGTGGCGAAGGCTTCACTGGAAGCCAGCATGCGCTATCTGTCGAATGATCTGGGCACATATGGCATTCGTGTAAATGCAATTTCCGCTGGTCCGATACGGACTTTGGCTGCCTATGGCATTAAGGATTTTAACACAATGCTCAAACATATTGAAGAAACTACGCCCCTACGCAAGACGGTTGATACGTCCGAAGTCGGAGATACGGCGTTATTCCTATTTTCCCATTTATCGAGAGGCATTACGGGTGAAGTTATCCATGTAGATGCTGGATACCATATTACGGGGATGTAAGGAGGGAACGTTGTGCTTATTACGCATACGGATTGCCGGATTATCTCACCTGAAGGAATTATGACCAGGGAGCGTCTGGAGCGAGACGTTACGATCTTCTCCCGGATGTTGACTCTCAGAGGAATTCCCGAAGACGGTAGAGTGATTCTGAAAGCGGCCAATTCTTATTGGTTTGTTGTGTCTCTGTTCTCCCTGTGCAATATCGCTGTTTCGGTGACTGTGGTGGACGAGCAGACTGTGCTCGATGAGGTGGCCCAAATCTATGATGAAGCGGGTGCCTGTTGTATCCTTACGGATTCAGATTTAGAACTTCCTCATGCTCTCGTTATTCTGATTCAAGATTTGATTCAAGAAGAAACAGCACATCCGGATTGGGTGGGAGAGCCAAAGCTTGAAGCCCTCGACTTTAACAAGTGGTGCGAGAGGCCAGATGCGCTCATTCTGTATTCTTCAGGTACGACGGGAAAACCCAAGGGAATCGTGAAAGCTGGTTCAGCTTTTATGGAGAATATCAGGCATTCCATACACGCCATGAACTACCTACCGTCTGACCATATGCTCCCCGTTGTGCCATTCTCTCATTTTTATGGAATCTCACTTATCTTTTCCTGGTGGTTAACCTCATGTTCTCTCATCATCTGCAATCCAAAAAACCTCTGGAGCGTCATTGCAAGTATTACGAAAGACCGGGCGACGGTCGTAGACGCTAACCCCTCTGCTTTTTACACCTTGTTGCGTATGCTAAACCGAAAACCCGAACAACTGGAAATGGTCAAGGAAGCTCCGGTGCGTATGTGGTGCGTAGGCGGTTCTCCACTTACCCAAGACCTTGAAGAGAAATTTAACAACATATTTGGACAGCCTCTGCTGAATGGTTACGGCCTTTCTGAACTGGGCAACGTTACGCTGGGGACGCTAGAGTGTCCGAAGGGTTGTGGCCTACCATTACCCGGTGTGGACTTGAAAATACTAGATTCTACAGGCAACCAGCAGACGGACGGTGTCGTAGGCGAAGTGTGGATACGCAGTGCTGGATGCATGGAAGGTTATCTGAATCGTCCAGACCTGACGCAATCCGTTCTACAGGACGGTTGGTTCAAGACGGGGGATCTGGGCTATCTGGATGACGGAATGCTGTATGTCATTGGTCGCAGCGGCAAGACGGTCAACCGGATGGGCTATATGGTATCTCCGGTCTATATTGAGGACCGGATTGGTTCGCTAGGTTACCGATCCTGCGTGATCACCTTGGAGGATGAGGCTAAAGGGACATTACTTATTGCCTTCATCGAAGGCGAATCTTCGCAAGCCTTGTCTGTACTCCGCAAAGAAATAAATCGTGTACTCCCTTCATACATGTTTCCCGATCTTTTGCTTCCGCTCGACCACTTTCCTTTAAACCGCAATGGAAAAGTGGATCGTCTGGAGATGGAGCGTATTGCCCTGGAAAAAGTTGCTTCTCGCAAGGTATAGCAAGATATTTACCAAAACCGCATATAGGAAAGGGAGAATGTGCCATGAATATAAATCCAGAATTGGCAGAAAACACACTGTTTTTGGAAAGGCATGAATCTATTCTGAAATGCCTCAATTATTTGATTGAAAATCGGCAGGAAGTGATGGATATTCTCACGCAATTTTCATCCTATCGGGCCGCCAATGCAGAAATTGACTCCACGATCCTCACACTTCAAGGTGCTCTGCAAGAAGTGCAGACCTATCAGCCAAGCTGGCAACGATCTATGGCTGTATTCATGCCTTCCAACGTCATTTTGTACTCCTATGCATTATACCTCTTGATTCCGTCCTTGTACGTTGAAAATATAGACTTTCGCCCTTCTTCTCACGTAAATGAGTACGTCAACATGCTGCATGAAAAGCTTCAGGCTGTACATGGATTACCCATCTATATTCGTAAAGTTAGCCAGAAGGTGTTCATGGAGAATTCCGTGATGCCAGCTGATATTGTGGTGTTCACCGGGAGCTATACCAATGCAGAGAAGATTAAAAAACAGATTCGAAAAGATCAGCTCTACATTTTTTACGGACAAGGGCTAAATCCATTCATCATCGGACCTGATGCAGATCTGGAGCTGGCGGTTACCGATGTGATCCGAATGAGATTGTTCAACTCTGGACAAGACTGCCTAGGCCCCGACATCATTCTGGTACATCAAGATGTGAGTGAGCATTTCAAAGATCTGCTGATTCAACAGCTTGACCAACTCGTGTTTGGAGCCAACGATGATCCGAACGCAAACTATACCCCTATATTCTATAAAGACACGCTATATTCGGTTTCCGAATATTTTAACACGAACGATAAGTTTATTATTTACGGCGGCGGCATTGATTTCCGTACAAAAAAGATGGAGCCAACGGTTGTATATAGTGAATTAGATCAGAATCTGGAGATTATTGAGTATTTTTCGCCAGTCTTCAATGTAGTTAGCTACCAAGACGACGAGCAACTGATCAAACGTATCTCCTCCAGTTATTTCAGTGAACGTGCAATGGGTTGCAGCTTATACGGATCGGAGCACCTGACTGACGTTCTACGAAAGAAGCACACATTGACCATTAATCAGACACTTGAGGATGTGGATCAAGGCAATAAGCCTTTTGGTGGCTACGGCACGATGTCGAACTATATTTTTTACGATTTCAAGCTCATTTCAAAGCCGATCTTGATTTCAGAAATTGTCGCAGAATATTTGTCGGAAAAGAGGAGTTTGGTATGACTGCGAGCTTCTTTCCCTGGGATGCCATCATTGGCTACTTAAAATCGGCTGGAATTCAGCATCTCTTTGGATTACCAAGTGATGATCTCAAAATCGTATCGTCACTCCCCTCATCCGGTATGGATTTTATTCTGTGCAAAGATCAACGTAATGCAGTGTTTATGGCAGCAGGTTATGCGCTCACCACCAACCAGATGTCCGTATGTGTTGTGGGTAAAGGGCCTGCGCTCAGTAATACACTTACAGGGCTGCTGGAAGCCAAGAACCTGGGCGCTCCGCTCCTGCTTCTGGCGCTTGGTACCGGAGGAGATAAGCTGGGTACCCGATCCTTTCAGGAAGCCGATCAAATCTCACTTGTGAAGCCGCTTGTTAAATGGGCTTATCGTGTCGAGCATGTAGATCGGCTTGTATGGGCGATGGAGCGGGCTGCCTTTTTGGCTATCAATGGAGCGCCGGGTCCTGTCTATATCGAACTCCCTGAAAACCTGATGGACCAGCCTGTGCCAACAGTGCTTCAGTTTACCCCGCCCGAGAAGATTTCGTGTTCTCCGTCTCTGCGGGAGTTGGATACGGCTTGGGCGATTATAAAGACGGCGCGCAGGCCGCTCATTCTAGTCGGAGGGGGAATGAAGTCAGGTACAGGTGATGTGATTGAGCGATTCGCCCACCAACATGGAGCGGCCTTGTTCGCAACCGCCTCAGGACGGGGTGTAGTGGATGAAGAACACGAACTTTTCTGCGGTGTTGCCGGACTCTATACGGATCTCAGTCTAAGACAAATCTGGAAGGAATCTGATGTGGTAATCACACTGGGCAGCCGCTTGGAAGAAACGGCTACGTTCGAGTGGGATATTCTGCTACAGGATACACCTTTGATTCAAGTTAATGTGGAGCTGGAGGATTTTGCCCACGAATACAGGGGTATCAAAGTGCTTGGTGATGGATATGCAGCAGTGGAGCAATGGCATGATCGGCTGGGGCAGAAGCCTGATGGAGTGTGGCTTGAAACGATCAGGAGCTGTAAAGAGAAGGCTTTTTCTCATAGGGTTATCTATCTGGAGGAATTGAAAAAGGCCCCTGGGATCCACGTTCCTGAGCTGTTGGAAATCATTCAGACGGAGTTTCCTGAAAATCTAGTGCTTCTTCAAGAAAATGGATTGCAGGATATGTGGTCCTACTTTTATCCATATTTCCGCTTTACTCAAGGCTCTCTTTCGATTGTTCCCAGTGATCAAACTAGCCTAGGATTCGGTGCGGCTGCTGCTCTGGGAGCAAGTGTGGCAACGCAACGTCCAGTAGTGGCACTTGTAGGTGACGGTGCGTTCAATCTCTTCTGTTCGGATTTTATGACGGCAGTAGAATATCAAATACCGTTAATCTATATCGTACTCAATAATGGTGGCTATGGTTGGTTGCAGAATCAGATGAATTATAAACATCTCACAGGGCAGTCCCTCCCGTTTGTTTCTGAGGCGGCGAAGACAGGGATTCAAATTCCCCAGTATGAGTTTGTGGAAAGCCTCGCAATTCGGAGTAAGGGAGAGGCACGGGAACAGCTTCAGCTTGCTTGGCAAAAGTATCAGGAGAACAAGCTTGTGATCGTCGAGGTATATGCTGATCTTGCGGATGTGCATGAAAAAATCAGTCATGTGTATGGCGACTTTCCTCTCTACGAGCAACAGGCTTCCAAGAATTAATTTCAACGAAGGACGTGGATACAGTGAGAAGACGTGTTGTAGTGACTGGACAGGGAGTCGTAACGCCGGTTGGGCTTAATCTTACGGATTTCTGGAATTCACTGTTGGAAGGAAAAAGCGGAATCGGACCTGTCACTGTTTTCGAGACAGCGGACATTCCGACAAAGATTGGTGCACAGGTTACGGGCTTTGACCCATTGCAATATATGAGCAAGAAGGAAGCTAATAAAGTCGCCCAGTTCACCCAGTTTGCTTTAGCGGCTGCCCGGCAGGCAGTGGATCAATCGAAATTAGTGATTGATGAGCGTAATGCAAGTCGCGTGGGGGTCATTGTCGGCTCTGGAGCAGGTGGCCTTGACGTTATAGAGGAGAACTATGGGAAATTAACAAAGCTTGGTCCCAAAAGAGTTTCTCCTTATTTTGTTTCCTCCATGATGATCAATTCAGCGCCTGGTGAAATCTCCATTGCTATCGGAGCCAAGGGGCCTTCTTTTGCTGTGGTTACGGCTTGTGCCACAGGAAGTAATGCCATTGGTGAGGCATTACGTACGATCCAGTACGGCACGGCTGATGTCGTGGTTGCTGGTGGGTCAGAAGCCAATTTTAGTCAGCTTGATCTGGCATCTTTTGCGAATATCCATGCTCTCTCCAGACGTAATGAAGAGCCGCAGAAGGCCAGTCGTCCGTTTGATGTGGATCGTGATGGATTCGTCATCGGTGGAGGAGCAGGAGTCTTGGTGCTGGAGGAGTTGGAGCATGCTTTGAACCGCGGAGCCACCATTCTGGCCGAAGTTGTGGGTTATGGATGCACAACGGATGCGTATCATATCACGGCTCCAGATCCCTCAGGCTCCGGCCCGGCAGAAGCGATCAACATCGCACTGCAAGATGGTGGCTTGACACCGCAGGAAATCGACTATGTCAATGCCCACGGTACGAGTACGCCATTTAATGATCGTATGGAGATTAATGCTATTCAAAAAGTATTCGGGGAGCATGCCCCCCGTTTGGCGATATCGTCTATTAAATCCATGACTGGCCATTTAATGGGCGGTGCAGGGGCAGTCGAATTAATTGCGACTGTGCAGAGTATGATTCACAGCAAAGTACCACCGACACTCAATTGTGACAATCCTGAAGCTCCTGAACTGAATTTTGTGCCACATGTATATCAGGAACGCGAGGTCCGCGCAGCGATTAGCAATTCATTTGGTTTCGGAGGGCACAACGTCTGCCTTGCTGTTCGCAAGTGGGAAGGGGAATAAGCCTGTGAGCGAAGAGCTAATCCATATCCCGGATGTGCTTCCGCACCGGTACCCATTTCTTCTGTTGGATGGCGTAACCGGATACGAAACGTCGCAATGGGCGAAGGGATACAAACTTGTCACCTGGAGTGAGTGGTTCATTACAGATACTAACCCATACATGCCTCCTATGTTGATTGTGGAGTCGCTTGCACAATTAGCGGCATTCGCTGCGATTGATAAAAAAGGTATTTCATACCTGACTAACCTCAATGGAATTCGATTCCACAGCTTGGCCAAGCCTGGGGACCGAATTGATCTCCATTTTGAAGTGATCAAGCGTCGGCGGGGCTATATTCTCGGAAGCGGTCGGGCTTCTGTAGGCGATCGATTGGTGGTTGAGGCGGAAGAAATTGTTTCACTGGATCAATGACGGGGTGGAAGCGCACGTTTAACTGTCCTTTTGTCCTCCTGACTGCCAGGCGCAGCGGGAGGATATTCACATCATGGAATAGGAGTGAATGAGATGAATGACATGCAGTTATATGATTTAACAAATGCGCAGAAGCGTATATGGTATACCGAATTACTCTACCCAGATACGTCAGTGTCACAGCTTTCCGGTACAGCTAAGATGAAGGGGCATATCAATATTGCTGCCTTCATGCAGTCCATTAATTTGATTATCAAACAGTATGATGCGTTCCGCATTCGTATTACCTCAGTGGATGGAGTGCCTCAGCAGTACGTCGTTCCTTATGAAGATAGACAGTTGGAGTGCCTGGATCTTTCCCACTATGAAAGTATATCTGAAGTGGAAGCCTTACTTGAGCAACACAAAAGCAAACCCTTGCCCCTGCTGGATTCTGAGCTATTCCAGTTTTTAATTGTGAAGATTAGCGAGGAAGAGTATTGGATTAATATCAAGATGCACCATATTATTTCTGACGGAATATCAATGGTGGTCTATGGCAATCAGCTGACAGCGTTTTACATGGAGTTAATTCAAGGAAATGAACCGAAGCTGGGCGACGATTGCTCGTATATTCAATATATTGCGGATGAGAATGCATACGAACTTTCTGACAGATACCAGAAGGATAAGGCATACTGGCTGGATCAATTTTCTGATTTGCCTGAGCTTACGGGTTGGAAGTCATATAATCCGTTATCTTTAAGCACCCACGCCGTTCGGGAGCATTTTACCGTACCAGAAGTGCTATATCACGAGCTGCAAGCATTTTGCCAACAGAACAGGATTTCTTTGTTCCAGTTCTTCATGGGTGCGATGTATATCTACATACACAAAATGACGAATCAGCCGGATGTGGTGATTGGAACTTCGTTCGCTAACCGGGGGAACAAAAAAGAGAAGCAAAAGATAGGTATGTTCGTCAGCACCGCTGCTGCCAGAACATACGTCAAAAAGGATATGGATGTGTTGAGCTTCCTGCAGGATGTAGCTAGAGATCAGATGTCAGTCCTGCGGCATCAGAAGTATCCATACAATCAGTTAATTCAGGATCTTAGAGAAATGCATGGTAACAAGGATATTCAGCGGCTTTTTGGCGTTTCAATGGAATATCGTCTTATCAATTGGGTTGATTTGGATGATGTGCGTATTTTGACGGATTATGATTTCTGCGGGGATGAAGTGAACGATTTCGTGCTTCATATCGTGGAGATCCTGGATGAAGGCGAACTGGTACTGGATGTCGATTATCGGACGGAGCTGTTTGAACGCAGTGAAGTTAAGGACATGGTTTCCCAGTTGCTTACGATCGCCGAGCAGGTCATTCATTCACCTCAGCTTTCTATCGCAGAGGTAAACTTATTGGGCGAACCCGAAGAGCAATCCATTTTGGCTCTTTCGGAAGGCACTACAGTTGACTATCCACGTGAGAAGACCATCCATGGCTTATTCGAAGAACAAGCCGAGCGCACGCCAGATCACGTAGCCGTTCAGATGGACGAGCAGAGCATTACATACCTAGCTCTAAACGAGCAGGCTAACCAGCTTGCGAGATATTTGCGCTCCGAGGGTGTAGGAGCAGATACGCTCGTAGGGATTATGGCTGACCGTTCCTTGGAGATGGTTATCGGGATGTTGGCCATTTTGAAAGCAGGTGGTGCCTATGTACCGATTGACCCTGATTATCCCGAAGAACGTATCCATTATATGCTGGAGGATTCAGGTGTCCGTCTGTTGCTTACCCAAGGTCATCTGTGGGAAAGTACCACTTTTGACGGAAAGCTTGTGAGCCTGGACGATTCTGCAACGTATACAGGAGATGCCTCCAATCTGGAGAGCATTTCGGGACCAAACCATCTGGCCTATGTCATCTACACGTCGGGTACGACCGGCAAGCCGAAGGGCACGCTGATTGAGCACAAAAATGTAGTTCGACTGCTCTTTAACGATAAAAATTTATTCGATTTCAACGCTCAGGATACGTGGACCCTATTCCATTCGTTCTGTTTCGATTTCTCCGTTTGGGAGATGTACGGAGCGCTTCTTTATGGAGGGAAATTGGTGATTGTTCCATCTCTCACAGCCAAAAGCCCAGCAGCTTTCCTGGAGTTGTTGAAAGATAACCAAGTCACCATTTTAAATCAGACGCCGACGTATTTTTATCAGGTGCTACAGGAAGAACTAACGCACTCTTCGACAGAGCTTGGCCTTAGAAAAATCATTTTTGGTGGAGAGGCTTTAAGTCCATCTCTTCTGAGAAACTGGCGGGTCAAGTATCCTGATGTGCAGCTGATCAATATGTACGGAATTACGGAAACAACGGTCCATGTCACCTACAAGGAAATCACGGAACATGAGATTGAAGCGGGGAAAAGCAATATTGGCAGAACGATCCCCACACTTAGCGCTTACATTCTCGATGAGCAAAGACGCCTGCAGCCTGTTGGGGTTCCGGGAGAGCTATACATTGCGGGGGACGGTCTGGCCCGTGGGTATTTGAATCGGCCGGATTTGACGTCCGAAAAATTCGTTGAGCATCCGTATCGGGCGGGAGAGCGGCTGTACCGAACGGGGGATCTTGCTCGTTGGTTGCCTGATGGCAATATTGAATATTTGGGGCGGATCGACCATCAGGTCAAAATTCGCGGGTACCGAATTGAGCTTGGCGAGGTAGAAGCCCAAATTCTCAAGGCTCCGAACGTACGGGAAACGATTGTCCTCGCACGGGAAGACGAACAGGGCCAAAAATTGCTGTGCGCCTACTATGTAGCCTCCAGTGACCTTTCGCCGGGGGAATTGCGGTCTCAGCTGGCGGCGGAACTCCCAGCTTACATGATTCCTTCTTATTTTGTCCGGCTGGAGCAAATGCCGCTTACGCCAAATGGCAAACTGGATCGCCGTGCGTTGCCGGCTCCTGAAAGCAGCGTACAATCCGGTGAGGCTTATTTGGCTCCGAGAACTGCTGTGGAAGCTCAGATGGTACTCATCTGGCAAGATATCTTGGGCGTTGCCCGCGTTGGTGTCAGAGATAATTTCTTTGAAATTGGGGGTCACTCCTTGCGGGCAACCGTGCTCGTTTCACGGATTCACAAAGAATTGGGATGTAGCATTTCGCTGCGTGAGGTGTTTCAGTCACCTACGGTCGAATCCTTGGCGCAACTTGTGAAAAAACACATTCCAACCATGTACGAATCCATCCCGCAGGCGGCGGAAAGCGAAGCTTACCCAGTGTCCTCAGCGCAAAAGCGGTTATACGTGCTGAGACAGATGGACGGGGGAGAGCTCAGCTACAATATGCCAGGGGTCTTTACGGTGGATGGACCGTTGGATCGCACGCGGCTGGAGTCTGCGTTCCAGGCACTGATCCAGCGCCATGAATCCCTGAGAACCGGCTTTTATATGCAGGATGGGGAGCTTGTTCAGCGTGTGTATAGGAATGTGCCGTTCGTGTTGAACTACACAGAGGCTTCGGTGGAGGAGACGGATACGCTCATTCACAGCTTTATTCGTGCCTTTGATCTGAGCCAGGCTCCATTATTGCGTGTTAGCTTGGTGAAGCTCCAGGAGGAGCGTCATCTGTTGCTGTTTGATATGCATCACATCATTTCAGATGGGGTTTCTATTCAAATATTGATAGAGGAGCTTACTCATTTGTATCAAGGAGAACAGCTACCAGAACTGCACATCCAGTACAAGGATTATGCCGTATGGCAACGGGAACAGTCAGAGAACCAATGGCAAGATCTTGAGAAATATTGGCTTCAAGCCTTTGAAGGAGAGTTGCCGGTATTGGATCTGCCTACAGACTTCCAACGACCTTCGGTTCGGAACTTCGAGGGTAGCCGAATTGATTTTACATTGGATGAGTCTGGGAATAAGGCGATACAAGAGCTTGCATCCCGTACAGGTACTACACTGTATATGGTATTGCTGGCTGCTTATTCGGTACTACTGCACAAATATACAGGACAGGAGGACATCGTCGTAGGTTCTCCAGTAGCCGGAAGACCGCAGGCTGAGCTTGAGGGCATCATCGGGATGTTTGTCAACACACTGGCCTTGCGCAGCTACCCGGCAGGAGATAAAACCTTTCAGGATTATCTTCTGGAAATCAAGGAAACGGCGCTCAAGGCGTTTGAGCATCAGGATTACCCTTTTGAAAAATTGGTCGAAAAGCTGGGCGTAGGACGTGATGTCAGCCGCAATCCGCTCTTTGACACTCTATTGGTATTACAAAATACCGAGCAGGAAGAGCAGGAAATGGACGGAGTGCACTTTACTCCTTACTTGATGGACACCGTCACAGCCAAATTTGACCTGTCCCTCAATGTAGAGGAGAAGGGATCAAAATTAGCCTTTGGCCTCGAGTATAGTACGGCTTTATATCGCCGTGAAAGTGTAGAGCGCCTTGCAACGCACTTGCTCCGGATTCTGCACGCAGTCTCGGCCAATCCTCAGTTGCAACTGGCCGAGATAGAAATGATCACACCGGAGGAGAAGGTACAGATCGTTGAAGTATTTAACGCGACATCGGCTCCTTATCCAAGCGACAAGACCATTCATGAGCTGTTCGCAGAACAAGTCAAGCGTACACCGGAGCAGACGGCGCTTGTATTCGGCGATGTCCGGCTAACGTATCTTGAATTGGAAGATAAGGCGAGCCGACTGGCCCAAAAACTGCGTCGTTTGGGAACGTTGAGGGAGCAGCCCGTGGCCGTAATGGGCGGACGAAGCATTGAGATGGTCATTGGTATGCTCGCGGTGCTTCAGGCGGGTGGAGCCTATGTACCGATTGATCCAGATTACCCGGAAGATCGGGTTCGTTATATGCTTAATGATTCCGACGCCAAACTATTATTGGTGCAAAAGAGCGAGCTTATAAATGTAGACTACGGTATACCGATTGTCGATCTTAGCAGTGAAGAGGCTTATGCAGCTGAACCTGCCCAGCCGGAGACTGCTCAGGGGTCGCAGGGGCTTGCTTATGTCATCTATACATCGGGTACGACAGGTAGACCGAAGGGCGTTATGGTTGAACACCGGAACGTGGTTCGTTTGGTCAAAGAGACCAACTATGTGGAGCTGAATGAATCTACACGGATTTTGCAAACGGGAGCCGTAGCCTTTGATGCTTCTACATTCGAGATATGGGGAGCTCTGCTTAACGGTGGGCAGCTCTATTTCGTAGAGAATGACGATATTCTGATTGCTGATAGGCTCAAAGCAGCTATTGCCAAGTACGGGATTACGACATTGTGGCTTACTTCACCGCTTTTCAATCAGCTTTCTCTGCAGGATGAGTACCTGTTCAGAGGGCTCAAAGCATTGCTAGTCGGCGGTGACGTACTGTCCCTATCTCATATGAACCGTGTAATCGAGGCTAATCCTGATCTTGTCCCTATTAATTGCTATGGCCCGACAGAGAATACGACCTTCTCCACCACCTACAAGATTCCAGGTCGTGCCGAAGGGGGCGTGCCGATTGGTCGCCCAATTAGTAATTCGACCGCTTATGTGGTCAATGGATCGCTTCAATTACAACCCATTGGTGCTTGGGGTGAACTCATTGTCGGCGGTGAAGGTGTAGCGCGCGGATATCTCAATCGTCCTGATCTCACAGCAGAGAAATTTGTCCCTAGTCCTGTGAAGGACGGAGAACCCTGCTACCGAACTGGAGATTTGGTACGCTGGCTTCCAGATGGGAATTTGGAGTTTAAAGGAAGAATCGATGAACAGGTCAAAATACGTGGTTACCGCATCGAACTCCCTGAAATCGAGGCCCAACTGGCCAAGGTGGAGTCAGTAATCGACGCCGTAGTGGTCGTTCGCGCGGATGAGCTTGGAGAGAAACAGCTTTGCGCTTATTATGTGGCGGATCGTACGCTCACGGCAGGCGAAGTGCGTCTTTCCCTATCGCAGGTACTTCCGGGCTATATGATTCCATCCTACTTTATCCAGATGGATCGTATGCCATTAACGTCAAACGGAAAAGTGGACCGCAGGGCTCTGCCAGCCCCTCAAGTAGGCGCGCATACAGGACGGAAGTATACAGCTCCTCGTACACCGGCTGAAGAAGCTTTGGCATCTGTCTGGCAAGGGGTGCTGGGTGCCGAACAAGTGGGTATCCATGACAATTTCTTTGAATTGGGCGGAGACTCCATCAAGGCCATTCAGGTGTCATCACGGCTACTACAGGCTGGCTATCGGTTAGAGATGAAGCAGCTGTTCAAATCGCCAACCATCGCCGAGCTGGGCGCGGAAATACAAACGGCTGTGCATATGGCTGAACAGGGAGTTGTGCGTGGAGCGACTCGCTTGACTCCAGTCCAACAGTGGTTCTTTGGACGGAAGCAGGCAGAACCTCATCACTTCAATCAAGCGGTTATGCTGTATCGTGAACAGGGATTTGAGGAAAAGGCCTTGCATCAGGTGCTGAGAAAACTTGCTGAGCATCATGACGCCCTTCGTATGGTTTTCCGTCAGACAGAGCATGGCTACGAAGCTTGGAATCGTGATCTTGAAGAAGGAGAGCTTTATAGCCTGTTCACCGCTGATTTACGAAATGAATCTGATCCGACTGCAGCCATTACATCGTTGTCGGATGACATTCAGCGCAGTATCCATCTGGCAGAAGGCCCGCTGCTGAAGTTAGGACTTTTCCATTGTCAGGATGGAGACCACCTTCTGATCGTGATCCACCATTTGGTGGTGGACGGAGTATCCTGGCGGATTTTGTTCGAGGATATCGCAGCAGGCTATGAGCAGGTGATTCAAGGACAAGCGCTGACATTCCCGCAGAAGACGGATTCCTTCCGTGACTGGGGTGACGCCCTTGCTCGTTATTCGGAAGGCCCCGAAATGGAGACTCATCGGGCGTATTGGAGAGAGCTGGAGGATCAGCCACTCGAACAGTTGCCGAAGGATGAGACTGTGGAAAGCCTTCTTTTACAAGATAGCAAAGTAGTAACAGCACAATGGACGGTAGAAGAAACTGATCAATTGTTGAGAAAAGCCCATCGTGCTTATCAAACAGAGACGAATGATCTGCTATTGACTGCTCTGGGCATGGCGGTATCCAAATGGTCTGGGATCGGAAAGGTTGCTGTGAATCTGGAAGGGCACGGTCGTGAGCCGATTATACCGAATATTGACATCACCCGTACCGTCGGCTGGTTTACAAGTCAATATCCGGTGATTTTAGACTTGGGAGATAACTCGGAAGTGGCCTCCTTGATCAAGTCTGTGAAAGAAGGGCTACGCCGAATTCCAAACAAAGGTATTGGCTACGGGTTGCTCAAAACGATGGCAAGTCAGTTGGATGAAGACAGCTTCAGCTTGCAGCCTGAGATTTCTTTTAACTATCTGGGGCAATTTGATCAGGATTTGCAAGGAGGCTCGTTGCAGATCTCTCCTTATCCGACCGGATGCGCCCAAAGCTTGTTGGAGAAACCGGCCTATACGCTAGATATCAATGGCATGGTGACAGACGGAGCCCTGACTCTAACGATGACTTATAACGGAAAACAGTATAAGTCATCTACGATGGAACAGCTCGCTGGATATATTGAAGAAAGCCTGCGGGAGCTTCTCCAGCATTGCGTAACCCAAGAAAAAACCGTATTGACACCAAGCGACGTGCTTGCGAAGGGTCTAAGCATTGCCGATCTGGAGGAGCTTTCTAAGCAGACCAGCCACATAGGCGATATTGAGAATGTATATAGTCTGACGCCGATGCAGAAGGGCATGCTGTTCCATGATATGTTTGAGCCGCATACAGGTGCTTATTTTGAGCAGGCTGCCTTTGATTTTAAAGGTAGCTTTGATCCGACCGCATTCGGACACAGTCTGGATGCAGTGGTGGAGCGTCATGCCATCCTACGCACGAACTTTTACAGCGGATGGGGCAGCGAGCCTTTGCAGGTTGTATTTCGGCACAGAGGCGCTAAATTGGTGTACGAAGACCTGCGGGAGATGAATGCATCGCAGCGTGAGGCTTACCTGAAGACATTTGGTGCTAAGGACAAAGCACTGGGCTTCAACCTGGCTGAAGACGAGCTTCTTCGTGTATCGATTTTACAAACAGATGAAGAGAGCTTCCGTCTCTTATGGAGCTTTCACCACATCGTCATGGATGGGTGGTGTGTTCCGTTAATTACGCAGGAGGTATTTGAACACTATTTTGCCCTCCTGGAAGGAAGAGAGCCGCAGCTGGCAGAGGTTCATCCGTACAGTCGATATATCGAATGGCTGGAACAGCAGGATGAAGCAGCCGCGTCCAACTATTGGAGCCGATATCTGGCCGGTTACGAGCAGCAGACGCTTTTACCTCAAGTCGGTGGAGCAAGTAAGGGAGAAGGCTATGTAGCAGAAAAGCAGAATTATCCTCTCAGCAGGGAATTGACTGAGCGCCTTGAAAAGGTGGCCAGGGATGCTCATGTCACGATGAATATATTGCTGCAGTCCCTCTGGGGCATTGCGCTTCAACGCTATAACGGTAGCCGGGATGTCGTGTACGGAAGTGTAGTATCAGGCAGACCAGCAGAAATTCCGGGCATTGATCGGATGATCGGTTTGTTCATCAATACGATTCCCGTTCGTGTGAAGACGGAAGAGAATCTCCCCTTCACAGTCCTGATGAAGCAACAGCAGGAGCAGTATATGGCTTCTCATATGTACGACACCTACCCGTTGTTTGAGATTCAGGCTCAGACGGATCAGAAGCAGGATCTAATCTCCCATATTATGGTGTTTGAGAACTATCCTGTGGAGGAGGAGGTAGAGCATCTGGGTGGTGGCGAGGCTGCCTTTGAGATTGAGGAGGCGGAGCTTCTTGAGCAAACGAATTATGATTTTAATTTAATTGTCCTCCCTGGCGAAGAAATGAGATTGCTGTTCCAGTACAATGCACTTGTTTATGACCCAGTGACAATTGAACAAATCAAGGGCCATCTGGTTCACCTCATGGAACAAATTGTAGAGAACCCTGCCATTTCCGTGGATGCACTAGAATTAGTCACGCCGCAGGAGAGAGAACAGATTCTGAACGTATGGGGAAATACAAAAGGCATTTACGAGCACTGTAACACGTTCCACGGGCTGTTAGAGGAACAGGCGGGACGAACGCCGGATGCGACTGCCCTTTGGTTCGAGGACGAGAGTCTGACCTATGCCGAGCTCAATGCAAAAGCCAATGGACTGGCGAGAAGGCTCCGTACTCAGGGAATCAAGACAGGAGATCTGGTGGGACTGATTGCTGAACGGTCGCTCGAAATGATCGTTGGAATCTACGGCATTATGAAAGCCGGGGGTGCCTATGTTCCAATCGATCCAGAGTATCCGAAAGAACGAATCAGTTACATGCTTGAAGATTCCGGGGCGAAGCTGATCCTTACACAGGCCCATCTCTTGGAGCATCTCGGATGGACGGAAAATGTTCTGCTGCTGGATGAATCGTCGACCTATGATGCCGACACCTCGAAGTTGGAGGATACTGCTGGCCCGGATGATCTGGCTTACGTGATCTACACTTCAGGTACGACGGGTCAGCCTAAGGGCGTATTAGTCGAGCATCGGGGACTACCCAATCTTTCGGACGTATATGGGGCACACTTCGAAGTTACACCGCAGGATCGGATCGTTCAGTTTGCAAGTCTGTCGTTTGATGCATCGGTTTCGGAAATTTTAACGGCGCTGAGCCACGGGGGTGTCCTGTGCATCCCTTCTATACAAGATATTTTAGATCATGTCCTGTTCGAGCAGTTCATGAACGATAAGGGAATTACGGTAGCGATTCTGCCGCCCGCTTATGCTATCCACCTTGATCCAGAGCGTTTGCCAACACTGCGGTGCCTGCTAACCGCTGGATCGGCCGCATCGGTCGAGTTGATCGAAGAGTGGAGGAAGCATGTACGTTACTCTAATGGCTATGGCCCAACAGAGGACTCCGTATGCACCGCAATCTGGTCTGTCCCGGACAGTGAGGAAGCAACGGATATTGTATCTATTGGACGACCTATTGCTAACCATAGTGTGTACATCTTGGATGACCATTTTAGATTGCAACCTGTCGGTGTAGCTGGAGAGCTATGCATTTCGGGTATCGGGTTAGCACGGGGGTATCATAACCAGCCTGAGTTAATGGATGAGAAGTTCGTGGACAATCCATTTGCTCCAGGAGAGCGTATGTATCGGACGGGTGACTTGGTTCGCTGGTTACCGAATGGAACCATCGAGTACTTAGGCCGAATAGATCACCAAGTCAAGATTCGCGGCTACCGTATCGAGCTGGGCGAGGTAGAAGCACAGATGCTCAGAGTGCCGTCCGTTCAGGAAGTCGTGGCCATGGCTGTAGAGGGCAATGACGGCTACAAAGATCTAGTCGCTTATTTCGTAGCCGCTCAGAAACTTGAGGTATCCGAGCTTCGGGCCGTCCTGTCGGAGATGTTACCTGGATATATGATCCCTTCCCGTTTCATACAACTTGACGATATGCCTCTGACGTCGAACGGAAAAATCGATCGAAAAGCGCTGCAGGGCGAGCGTGGATGGGCAGCGGCTTCATCAGTGGCTCCAAGGACATCTGTGGAAATCCAATTAGCCGAAATCTGGCAAGAGGTGCTGGGTGTAGAGAACGCGGGAGTGAAGGATAATTTCTTCCATTTTGGAGGTCATTCACTGCGTGCAGCCCTGCTAGTCTCACGCATTCGCAAGGAAATGAATCGCGAGATTAGTCTGAGAGAAGTGTTCGAGTCTCCTACTATTGAAGGGTTGGCTCGTGCCATTGAGGGCTATACACCGCTGAATTTCGAAGAAATTCCTACAGCTGGAGCGAGAGAGCATTACCCGTTGTCCTCGGCTCAAAAACGACTGTTTATTCTAAGTCAGCTGGAAGGTGGAGAGCTGAGCTACAATATGCCGGGTATCCTTACGGTTGAGGGAGCTTTGGATCGGGAACGGCTGGAGCAGGCCTTCCGTCGTCTGATTCATCGTCATGGTTCGCTGCGTACTCGTTTTGTGACTGTGAACGGTGAACCTGTACAGCAGCTCCTGACGAATGTCCCGTTTGCTGTGGAATATGCGGAGTTGAGCGAGGAAGAGGCAGGAGCTACCCTTCGGCAGTTTGTCCGTCCTTTCGATCTGGGTGTAGCTCCATTGCTGCGGGTCGGCCTCATTCGAATTGCACATGAGCGCCATTTACTATTGTTTGACATGCATCATATTGTCTCAGATGGGGTTTCTATGAATATTCTCATAGAAGAGTTTCTCCGTTTCTACCAAGAGGAGAACGTATTGTCTGAGCTACAGATCCAGTACACAGACTATGCTGTATGGCAGCAAGAGCAGCTCGGAAGCGAGCGTCTTAAGGCCCAGGAAGCTTACTGGCTGGATGCTTTCCGCGGAAGCCTGCCAGTACTGGATTTGCCAGGAGATGAAGTGCGTCCTGCGGTGCGAAGCTTTGCAGGGGATCGAATCGACTTTCAAATTGATGCTTCTCTGAGTGCTTCACTTCAGGAGCTGGCTACCCGAACGGGTTCCACTCTGTTCATGGTATTGCTGGCAGCCTATACAGCGCTCTTGCACAAATACACAGGTCAGGAAGATGTCATTGTCGGTTCACCTGTGGCAGGAAGATCCCATGCGACACTCGAAGGCCTCATCGGTATGTTCGTCGGCACAGTGGCACTGCGTACTTATCCGGAAGGAGAAAAGCCTTTCGAGGCTTACTTGCAGGAAGTGAAGGAAACAGCACTGCGGGCCTATGAAAACCAGGATTATCCGTTCGAGGAGCTGGTAGAAAAGCTGGATCTTCGGCGTGATTTGAGCCGCAACCCGCTATTTGATACTATGTTTGTCCTGCAAAATATCGAGCAGGGAGAACAAGAAATAGAGGGATTGCGCTTTACTCCTTACGATAATATACATCCGGCTGCCAAGTTCGATCTCACGCTGACCGTGAGTGAAGCAGACGGCGTATTGAACTGCACACTTGAGTACGCGACTGCGATCTACAAGCAAGAGACTGCTGAGCGGATGGCAGGCCACTTTGTACAGCTTATTCGGGAAGCCATCGCCAATCCGGGAATGCCGTTGTCAGCCCTTGATATCGTGACGCCTCAGGAAAAATCAAAGCTGATGAAAGCGCCGGACGAAGCCAAGGCAGATTATCCTCGTGACAAGACGATCCATGCGCTGTTCGAGGAACAAGCTGCACGTACTCCGAATGCAGTGGCAGTCGTATGTGAAGATGCAGCCCTGTCCTATAGCGAGCTGAACGAGCGGGCCAATGGACTTGCCAGAACGCTGAGGGAACGTGGTTTGCAACCAGACGGTTTGGTTGGAATCCTGGCGGATCGTTCCCTTGAAATGGTGATCGGGATTTTAGCCATCTTGAAGGCAGGGGGAGCCTATGTCCCTGTAGACCCTGAATATCCAGAGGACCGCATTCGCTTTATGCTTGAGGACTCGGGAGCCAAGCTACTGCTGACACAAGCGCATCTGGAGCAACGTGTCTCCTTCGCTGGAGACATCGTAAGTCTAGATAAAACGGCTTCCTACAATGAGGATGTCTCAAACCTGCAGCCTGCAGCCGGACCGGAGCATCTTGCCTACGTCATCTACACATCGGGTACGACAGGTAAGCCAAAGGGAACGCTGATCGAGCATAAAAGTGTAGTTCGCTTGCTCTTTAATGATAAAAATCTGTTTGACTTTGGTCCTCAGGATACGTGGACACTGTTCCATTCATTCTGTTTTGACTTCTCTGTATGGGAAATGTACGGAGCATTGCTGAACGGAGGACGGTTGGTCATTGTTCCATCGCTTACGGCGAAGAGTCCAGATCGTTTCTTGCAATTGCTTAAGGATCAGAAGGTCACCGTTTTGAACCAGACACCGACGTACTTCTACCAGTTGCTACAGGAAGAACTCGGTCATCAGGCGGCAGAGCTGAGCCTCCGTATGATTATCTTCGGTGGGGAGGCATTAACCCCGGCCCTCCTCAAGGACTGGAGAACGAAGTATCCGCAAGTACAGCTCATCAACATGTACGGCATTACCGAAACGACCGTGCATGTAACGTACAAGGAAATTACAGAGTTGGAAATCGAACAGGGCCGCAGCAATATCGGCACCACGATTCCGACGCTGCGAGCGTACATTTTGGATGCACAACGCCGTCCACAGCCGATTGGCATTCCGGGTGAACTCTATGTGGCGGGTGTAGGCTTGGCGCGAGGCTATCTGAACCGACCGGAATTGACGGAAGAGAAGTTTGTCGCTCATCCGTTTGAAGCGGGCGAGCGCATGTACCGCTCGGGTGACTTGGCACGCTGGTTGCCGGATGGCAGCATGGAGTATTTGGGAAGGATTGACCATCAGGTAAAAATCCGTGGTTACCGTATCGAGCTGGGCGAAGTGGAGGCGAAGCTGCTCCATGCTCCGTCAGTAAGGGAGGCCGTAGTGCTCGCCCGGGAGGATGGAAGTGGACAAAAAGTGCTTGTTGGCTATTTCACTGCCGATCAGATGCTGACGGTAGGAGAGTTGAGAAAAGCCTTGGCTGCCGAACTGCCGGCTTATATGATTCCATCTTACTTTATGCAATTGGAACAGATGCCTTTGACACCAAATGGAAAACTGGATCGCAAAGCGCTTCCGGCTCCGGAGGCCAATGTGCAGACTGGAGCGGTTTATGAACCGCCAAGGACGAAGGCTGAGGAAGCTTTGGCTTCCGTATGGCAAGGTGTGCTGGGAGCGCAGCAGGTCGGCATCCATGATCATTTCTTCGACCTGGGTGGTGACTCCATTAAGGCGATTCAAGTGTCCTCGAGATTGTTCCAAGCTGGATATAAATTAGAGATAAAGGATCTCTTCAAATATCCGACAATTGCCGAGCTCAGCCCGTATCTTCAGGCAGCCGGACGTACAGCAGAACAGGGCGAAATTAAAGGTGCAGCAGAGTTAATGCCAATTCAGCGCTGGTTCTTTGAGCGCCATACAGCGGAGCCGCACCATTATAATCATGCTGTCATGCTCTATCGGAAAGACGGCTTTGATGAGGCTGCACTCCGGTTGACAATGGACCAAATTGCAATCCATCATGACGCGCTGCGCATGGTTTTCCGGCCTACAGAAGCTGGATACGCAGCTTGGAATCGGGGAACGGACGAAGGCGAGCTCTACACATTGGACATTGCCGATATGCGGCAGGTGGAAGATCAAACAGCTGCGGTTCAAGCTCAAGCCGATGCCATCCAGGCAAGCTTTGACTTGGAAGGTGGCCCATTGTTCAAGTTAGGTCTGTTCCATTGTGACGATGGTGATCATTTGTTGATTGTCATTCATCACCTTTTGGTTGACGGCGTATCCTGGCGCATCCTGTTTGAGGACATTGCAGCGGGGTACGAGCAGGCATTGAATGGACAAGCAATCGTCCTTCCACAAAAGACCGATTCGTATCTTGTATGGTCTGAGCAAGCGACGAAGTATGCAGCAGGGCCTGCTCTGGACAAGGAGCGTGCATACTGGCAGCAGATTGAGGAGGCGATTTTGGCCCCACTGCCTAAGGATGAGGATCAGAAGCCGGGCACCATTCGGGATACTGAATCGGTTACGGTAACGTGGTCTGCGCAGGAGACAGACCTGCTGTTGCGACAAGCAAACCGGGCGTATCATACGGAGACGAATGACTTGCTCTTGACTGCTCTGGGGGCAGCCATTCAGCGCTGGACAGGCATGGAGCAGATTTTGGTCAATCTTGAAGGGCATGGACGGGAAATGATCGTACCAGATCTGGATATTACCCGTACCGTGGGTTGGTTCACAACCCAGTATCCGGTTCTGCTGAACCTGCAGGGCAGCCAGGAAGTATCTGCGCGAATCAAGTGCATCAAGGAGAATTTGCGAAAGGTTCCGCACAAAGGCATCGGCTACGGTCTGCTGAAGTATATGGCACCGGAAAAAGGCACTCGATTCAGCGTAGAACCGGAAGTTTCCTTCAACTACCTTGGACAGTTTGACCAGGATTTGGAGGGCAATGCCCTTAGCCTGTCTACACATTCAGTCGGTAAGGCGCTCAGTGATCTCACACCACAGCAATATGCACTGGATGTGAATGGCATGATTGCTGAAGGCCAGCTATCACTGACGATTACGTACAGCAGCAGGCAGTATCGTAACGAGACGGTGAGTCATTTTGCTGAATTATTACAGTCAAGCCTTAGCGAGGTCATCCGGCATTGTGTGGCTCAGGAGCGTTCGCAGCTTACGCCAAGTGATGTTCTGTTCCAAGGACTGACGCTGGAGCAGCTTGACCGACTCACGGCCCAAACGGCCCATATTGGAGAGATTGAGGATGTGTACAAGCTAACGGCAATGCAGAAGGGCATGCTCTTCCACAGTCTGCTGGAGCCGGACTCCTCTTCATACTTTGAGCAGGCAACGTTTGAGCTGCGTGGCAGCTTCGATGTAGATATCTTCTTCGAGAGCTTCCAGGCTTTGGTGCAACGACATGCCATACTACGTACCGGCTTTTACAACAACATTGCGGATGTACCGCTGCAAGTTGTCTTTAAGCAACGGCCAATCCCTCTTAACTACGTAGATATGCGCGACGCATCTATGCAGGAACAAGAAGCCCGAATCAAGGCTTATATTGCTGAAGATATGGTTAAGGGGTTCAGCTTGTCAGAAGATCCGCTGATGCGAGTGACCGTCTTGCAGAAGGATCAAAGCTGTCTTGTATTGTGGAGCTTCCACCATATTGTTATGGATGGCTGGTGTATCCCGATCATTACACAGGAGCTGTTCGATTATTACTCTGCCAAGAAACAGCAATTACAGCCTGTCCTGCCGCCAGCTCAGCCCTATAGCCGTTATATCGAGTGGCTTGATGCACAGGATGATCAAGAAGCTTCAACATATTGGAGCCAATATCTCGAAGATTATGACGGGAATACCGTATTGCCGGAAGGTAAAACGAAATCTCAAGCCAAAGAAGCGGGCTATGCTCTGAAAGAGCATGTTCTCCATCTGGGTGCATCTCTGACCGGTAAAATGGATGTTGTCGCGAAGCGCAATCACGTGACCGTCAATACACTCATGCAGACAGCTTGGGGACTGATTCTTCAACGTTATAATGCCAGCTCGGATGTGGTTTTCGGCGGCGTTGTATCGGGCAGACCTGCTGAGATTGCAGGGATCGAGAATATGGTGGGTCTGTTTATTAATACAGTACCTATCCGTGTACAGTCATCCAAAGACGAGGCCTTCGTGGAGGTAATGAAACGTACACAGGCACATTCGTTGGCTGGTCGTGCCTACGACACCTATCCGTTGTATGAGATTCAGGGGAAAACAAGCCAAAAGCAAGACCTGATTTCTCATATTATGATCTTTGAAAATTATCCGCTTGACGAACAGGTAGAACAGTCGGGTAATCAAACGGAGGACAATCTCGAAGTCGCCAACTTCACCATGTTTGAGCAAACCAACTATGACTTTAACTTGGTGGTCATTCCAGGCGAGGACATTAAGGTCTGCATTCGCTACAATGCTTCGGTCTACGAGCAAGAAAGCATTGTGCGAATCGGAGGACATTTATTGCAAATGCTCGATCAGGTAGCTACTCGTCCGCAAGCGACGATACAGGAGCTGGAGATTGTAACACCAGAGGAACGGACAAACCTGCTTGACTGGGGTGGCCAGGCTCATGTCTACCCAAGTGATCAGGGCCTGCATACCTTGTTTGAGGAACAGGTGGCCCGTACGCCGGATAAGATCGCGGCAATAAGCGGCGACATCCAGATCACATATCGGGAGCTGAATGAGCGGGCGAACAGACTGGCTTCAACCTTGATAGCCCAAGGACTACGGAGTGAACAAGTGGTAGGTCTGTTGGCAGATCGGTCTGTGGAGCTGCTTGTCGCTATCATGGGTGTGCTCAAAGCGGGTGGAGCCTATGTACCGATTGATCCTGAATATCCGCAGGAGCGGATTCAGTATATTCTGAAGGACTCTGGCGCTGAGATTCTGCTCACACAGAGCCACCTGACGAAGCTAGCGTCCTTTGAGGGAATGGTTATGGAATTGGATTCTCCGCACATCTACGGAGCTGGAGTTAATAATCCTAATCTTCCTGTGAGAGGAAACGATTTGGTGTATCTAATCTATACTTCGGGTACAACAGGAAATCCGAAGGGAACCATGATTAACCATAAAGGAATCGTGAACTACATCTGGTGGGCAAATAAAGTCTATTGTGCAGGGCAACCAACGGACTTCCCGCTGTATTCATCCATTTCGTTTGACTTGACGATGACATCAATGTTTACTCCGTTAATAAACGGAGGAATAGTACGGATTTATGATGGTATAGATAAGGCAGAGGTTGTTCAGCATATTTTGCGCGAAAATGCGGTGGATATTCTCAAGCTGACGCCGACGCATCTCAGTCTGATTAAAGATATGACCATTCCAGCAGAAAGTCGCATTCAGCAGCTCATTGTAGGTGGAGAGAATCTGACCACACATTTGTCGAAAACAATTACCGATCTCTTTGGTGGCAACATCAAAATCTACAATGAATACGGTCCAACCGAAACCGTCGTCGGCTGCATGATTCACCTGTACGATCCTGCGAAGGATACACGTGAATCCGTACCTATTGGATTGCCGGCAGATAATATATACATCCACATTCTGGATGAACAGCTTCGTCTCGTACCGTTAGGCGTGGAGGGCGAAATGTACATCGCTGGGGACGGGGTAGCCCGTGGATACCTGAACCGTCTGGAACTTACCGCAGAAAAATTCATTAGAAATCCGTTCGCTGCGGAAGGAAATATGTATCGCACCGGGGATTTGGCTCGTCGCCTTCCTAATGGAGACATTGAGTACATTGGGCGTATCGACCATCAAGTCAAAATCCGGGGCTATCGTATTGAGCTTGGTGAGATTGAGGCCAAGTTGCTGGATATTCCACTTGTCGAGGAAGCTCTCGTTGTTGCGTGGGCAGACGCCAATGGACAGAAGTCTCTGTGTGCTTACTTTGTAGCGGATCGGGAAATGTCTGTCAGCGAGCTGAGAAACGAACTGTCTGCCGGACTGCCTGCATATATGGTTCCGTCTTACTTCGTCCAACTGGATGTGATGCCTCTGACACCGAATGGCAAGCTGGATCGCAAGGCACTGCCTGAACCGAACTCGAGTATAAAGGCAGGAGCAGACTTTACCGCTCCGCGGACGGATGTAGAGAACATTTTAGCTTCAATCTGGCAAGGTGTACTCGGCGTGCCGCTGGTCGGCATACATGATAATTTCTTTGAGCTTGGAGGTGACTCGATCAAATCCATTCAAGTATCCTCAAGGCTTCTCCAAGCAGGCTATAAGCTTGAAATGAAGGATTTGTTCGGTTATCCGACAATTGCAGAGCTGGCACAGCGCGTTAGTGTGGTTAGCCGAATTGCGGACCAAAGCGAGGTGCATGGAGCGGTAAGACTGGGGCCTGCCCAGCACAGATTCTTCGATGAACAGTCGATGGATCTGCATCACTTTAATCAGTCGGTCATGTTGTACCGACGGGATGGCTTCAATACCGATGCGCTCGCCGAGGTTGTTCGGACAATTGCAGAGCATCACGATGCTTTGCGACTGGTGTTCCGCCAAGGAGAGCAGGGATTGGAGGCCTGGAATCGGAGCGTGGGCGAGGGTGAGCTCTATAGCCTTCAGGTCCACGATCTGCGGGATGAGACAGACCCGACTTCGGCAATAGAAGCAGGTGCGGAAGCCATTCAGCGCAGCATCTCTCTGGTGAATGGGCCTCTCTTTAGACTGGGTCTGTTCCGCTGTGCGGAAGGCGAACATCTGTTGATCGTTATTCATCATCTGGCTGTGGATGGCGTATCCTGGCGTATTCTCTTTGAGGACCTGCAGGAGGGCTACGAGCAGGCAGCACGTGGAGAAGCAGTCAAGCTTCCACAGAAGACGGATTCATACCGTGCATGGGTTGATGGGATCGCACAATACGCCAACAGCCCGGCGGCTGAACAAGAACGCAGCTTTTGGGCAGAGGTGGAAGGAGAGGGATTTGCTCTTCTTCCAAAAGACAAGGTAGACGGCGCTCTTCTCATAAAAGATAGCAAGGCTGTTACGGTAACATGGTCGCCAGAAGAGACAGAGCAGTTCTTGAAAGAGGCGAATCGTACTTACAATACGGAAGTTAACGATCTGCTCTTGACCGCCCTCGGTATGGCAGTTCATGAGTGGACAGGGATCGAACGTGTAGGCATCCTACTGGAAGGACATGGACGGGAGCCTGTTGTACCGGAATTGGATATCACTCGCACAATAGGCTGGTTTACAAGTCAGTACCCTGTCGCCCTTGAGATGGGAGGCAAATTGGAGATCGGCGCCAGAATCAAGCGTATTAAGGAAGGTCTGCGTCGCATCCCGAATAAAGGTGTAGGGTACGGTATTTTGAAATATTTGAGCGACGTTTCCGATGGTTCCTCCTTCTCAGCAGAACCGGAGATTACCTTCAACTACCTGGGGCAATTTGACCAGGATCTTGCAGAGGGAACGATGGAGGTATCACCTTACTCAGCAGGATCTGAGGTCAGTGAGCAGATGGTGCAGCATCAGGCATTGAACATCAATGGACTGATTACCGAAGGACAACTTCAGCTTTCGGTCAGCTATAACCATCAGCAGTTCCATGCAGATTCGGTAGAGAAGTTTGTCGGTATTCTGAAGGAGCGTCTCAGTGAAGTTATTGGGCACTGTGTGCGCAAGGAAAGAACCGAACTTACACCAAGCGATGTACTCCTCAAAGATATCAGTTTGGAGGAAATCGAGGAGCTGGAAGAGCAGACACGGCACATCGGCAGCATTGAAAATGTGTATAAACTGACACCAATGCAAAAGGGAATGTTGTTCCACAGCTTGCTGGAGCCTAATTCAGAGGTCTACTTTGAGCAGGCCACATTTGAAATTCAGGGAGTGTTCTATCCTGAGGATTTCAAACGCAGCTTAAAGCATCTGATGAAACGGCATGCCATATTGAGAACGAATTTCCATGCCGGATGGGGTGATTTCCCTATGCAGATTGTGTTCAAAGAAAGAGCATGTGACTTCGTATACGAGGATCTGCACGAGCTGGAAGCCGATGAAATTCAAGCGCGTCTTGCAGCTTATACTGCTCAGGACAAAGCAAGAGGCTTTAATCTTGCTGAAGAAGCGTTGCTGCGTGTTGCTATTCTACGTACAGCAGAAGAGGCTTACCATTTGCTGTGGAGCTCTCATCACATCATTTTGGATGGCTGGTGTATGCCACTTGTGCTCCAGGAAGTGTTTGAGACGTATGGGGTTCTGCGTGAGCAAAGGGAACCTGAGCTTCCTGCAGCAGCATCGTACAGCCAGTACATTCAATGGTTGGAGAAGCAAGGCGAGGAAGAGGCATCCTCTTACTGGAGAGGGTACCTGGAAGGCTACGAGCAGCAGACGAAGCTGCCACAAGCCATCACACAGCCATCGGCAAAAGCAGAGGCCTATGTGTCGGAGAAGCTGGTATTCACGTTGGATGCGGAACTGACCGATCGTCTGGAACAGGTGGCCAAACAGCATCAGGTGACGATGAATACGCTGATGCAAGCAGCCTGGGGGATCGTGTTGCAACGCTACAATAGAAGCCAGGATATCGTCTTCGGTAGTGTAGTATCGGGAAGACCTGCCGAGATTCCGGGTATCGAAAGCATGATCGGTCTCTTCATTAATACAGTTCCGGTTCGGGTTCAGGCCGAGGGAAGCGATACGTTCTCTCATGTGATGAAGAGACAGCAGGAATTATATTTGGCAGGACATGCTTATGATTCCTATCCGCTCTATGAGATTCAAGCACAGAGCGAACAAAAGCAAGATTTGATTTCTCATATTATGGTGTTCGAAAATTACCCGGTAGAAGAGCATCTGGAAGAGAAAATTGCCAGTGAAGAGGCTGAATACAAAATTACAGATGTTCAGATGTTTGAACAGACGAATTATGATTTTAACCTTATTGTGCTGCCGGGACGTAGTCTGGAGTTCTTGTATCGTTATAATGCTCGCGTCTATGATCGGGAGAGCGTGGAACGGATTCAAGGACACCTGACGAGAATTCTGACAAGCGTATCTGTACAACCTGCTATCCGTATTGATGAGCTGGAACTGATTACGCCAGAGGAGAAATCACAAATAATAGAGGTGTGGGGCGATACAGCAGCTCCTTATCCGCGTGAGCAGACCCTCCACGGCATATTTGAGGAAAAAGCTGCGCTCACACCGGATCGTACAGCACTTATTTACGGTGAAACGACGCTTACCTATGGAGAGCTTCATCAACAGGCCAACCGTCTGGCACGTACGTTACGTGCCCAAGGGGTCAGACCGGATCAGCCAGTCGGCATCATGGTCGAGCGTTCGCTTGAGATGATCATTGGCATCCATGCCATTCTAAAAGCGGGCGGCGCCTATGTACCGATTGATCCGGGATTCCCTGAGGATCGTATTCGCCACATGCTGGAGGATTCGGGAGCGAAGCTTCTGCTGACGAAGAACCATCTCAAAGATCGTTTCCCATTCACTGGCACGATCCTAGCACTTGACGATCCAGAGGCGTATCATGCGGATGACTCCAATCTGGAGCCAATCGCGGGTCCAGAGCATCTGGCGTATATCATTTACACGTCAGGTTCAACCGGCAAGCCGAAAGGTGTAATGATTGAACACCGCTCTGCCGTCCATACGCTGAGTCAGCTGGAAGCTGAATATCCGATGTTGGCAGGCGACCGTTTCCTGCTCAAAACGACATTCACCTTTGACTTCTCCGTGCCAGAGCTGTTCTGCTGGTTCTTTGGACAGGGGGCGCTCGTGATCCTGCCACAAGGCGTGGACAAAGACCCGATGGCACTGCTGGAGGCTGTGGATACGAACCGAATCACGCATCTTAATTTGGTGCCATCGATGCTCAGCGTGCTCGTTCAATACTTGAAAGAAGGCGGCTCCCAAGGATTCTTTACTCTGAAATACCTGTTTGCCTGCGGCGAGACGCTGCCTGCCAAACTTGTGGAAGAGTACTATAAAGTGTCTCCTTACGCAGTATTAGAAAACATCTACGGTCCTACGGAAGCAGCCGTATATGCGACTCGGTATACAACGAGTCCTGAGACCGCAGCTCTAACGCATGTGCCTATCGGCAAACCGTACGCCAACGTCCAAGTATGGATGATAGACGGCGCCTCTCAGGTATCACCAGTAGGTGTACCAGGAGAACTGTGTATTGCAGGCGAAGGGGTAGCAAGGGGGTACTTCAATCAGCCGGAACTAACGGCAGAGAAGTTCATTCCTCATCCGTACAAACCGGGAGAACGGATTTACCGAACGGGCGATTTGGCCCGATGGCTGTCAGACGGGAATATTGAGTATTTGGGACGGATCGATCACCAGGTAAAGATCCGGGGTTATCGCATTGAGCTGGGAGAAGTGGAGGCACAAATGTTGAAAGTGCCATCTGTGCAGGAAGCGGTCGTTCTTGCACTGGCTGATTCTGCTGGAAGCACTCAGCTTTGTGCATACTTTGTGGCCGAAGAGGGGCTTGCAGCGGGCGTACTACGTAAGGCACTGGCCAGCGAGCTGCCAAGCTACATGATTCCGACTGCTTTTGTACAGCTCGCACAAATGCCGCTGAATCCGAATGGCAAATTGGATCGCAAAGCGCTACCGGCACCAGAAACCCTTCTGCGGAGCACAGCGGAGTATATCGCGCCACGTACGCAGACAGAAGTAGAGCTCGCTCAGATTTGGTCCGAGGTGCTCGGCGTACAGGAAATCGGGATCAGAGATCATTTCTTTGACCTTGGGGGCCATTCCCTGAAAGTATTGGGCTTGATCCAAAGGATCTCGTCTAATATGGGCGTCCATCTCCCACTCCAGGCCGTGTTTAATCTGCCGACTGTGGAAGAAATGGCGCATGAAATTTTCAAGCTGCAGGCAACAACTGCTGCGAATGAACAAGAAATGGAAATTATCCGCTTCCCAGGAAAAGGAGCACTTAAAGTGTTTTGCTTCCCTCCACGGGTAGGCCACTCTCTAGGGTACTATGAGATGGCCAAGGAGCTTGAAGGACTTTGCGAGGTGTACGGGCTGGAATTTATCGGCGATCGTTTCCAGGGTCAAGATATGCTGGATCGATACATCGATGCCATCGTGGATATTCAAGCCGAGGGCCCATATATATTCCTTGGATACTCACTTGGAGGGAATCTCGCCTTCGAGGTAGCTAAAGCTATGGAAGGCCGAGGCTACCATGTTGGTGACATTATTATGGTAGATGCTATGAGAAAGATGTCCAAGGATGAATCGACACCAGAGGAGCTTGAAGAAATTGTCGAGACGGTACTGGACAGCATTAGGGAGCAGTACAAAGCATTCCTCGCCGATCCAGCCGACAGGGAGCGAGTCATGGACAAAATGTTGGTTTACTCCACCTACCGTGATGAGCTTATTAACGCAGGTGAAGTTCATGCGAATATCCATGCTCTGATTGCAGAGGATGATAGTATTGGTCCGGATACATCATTAGATAAATTGTTATGGCAACAGGCGACGCATGGTCAATACAAAGAATACGAAGTCATCGGAACGCATGATGTGCTGCTTGATTCCGGTTTTGTCGGGGAAAATGCTAAAGTACTGAAACAAATACTCGGTAAAATTGCAGAAGCCTCATCTAAAAACAAGCCTATTCTGTCCTAAGATCAATCAACGAGAATAGTATAGGGTAGCAAAGACGCCCGGATTCCTTTATATAGAAGGAACTCGGGCGTCTTTTGTTTTTTTTATGCTGTCCTTAACATATAAAGTCCCTAATCATCTGTGTATGCTTTAGACATGGTTGACTGAAAATGACTGGTGTCGGTGATGAGTTCACGGATGACTTGGATGACAAGCTCCGGTTGATCATGGATGATCATATGCTCGCTCTTCTTGGCAACAATAAATTTGCTGTTTGTAGAGATGTTAAGCATCTCGCGCTGTCCCATTTGCCAGCTTTGCTCGATCTGATCATTTCCGCGCTTACTAATACCGAACTGAGTCAAATCTTGCTGAATGCCCCGGGCAATTACACGTACAGGGAGGTTGCCCAGATGCTGTCCCCGTATGGCATCTTCGGTAGTGCTTGCTAGATCACCTTCCTCCGCAACAGATCGAAAGTATTTAGAAGAAGCGACAATATTCACAAAAGAGTTTCTATCTTGATATTCGACCCGACCCGTTAGCATAAAATTGGGGAACAGGCGAAAAGCCCCTGACTTTTCTAGGAGAATGGATATTAACGGGGAGGGATTGACCTTAGGCTGTTCCTTGGCATAGATCTTATTTGTCCGGCGAGCGTCATTCTCAGGCCTGGCATCTACCAGAACCAATCCTGCCACTTCGTCTTTGTATGTCTGCGCGTACAGTCTCGAGTACATCCCTCCGAGGGAGTGGCCTACAAGAATATAAGGTGCTTGTATATCTGCGTTCTTTAAGGCGACATGAAGCTCTCGAACGATGTTTTCCCCGGTTCGTGGAGTAG
>NZ_CP151949.1:117500-180000 GCF_038592965.1 Paenibacillus sp. FSL L8-0158
TTTACTGCAGCTTGATATTGAATTTGGGTACGATCTGTACAGGATAGGTGGGAGCCGTTGAGCCTTGAGCGCCAGCTTGAGGGGAGGCATCCTTGGGATACCACCCTGATCGTATCTAGGTTCTAACTTGGTACCGTAATCCGGTGCGAGGACAGTGTCAGGTGGGCAGTTTGACTGGGGCGGTCGCCTCCTAAAGAGTAACGGAGGCGCCCCAAGGTTCCCTCAGAATGGTTGGAAATCATTCGAAGAGTGCAAAGGCAGAAGGGAGCTTGACTGCGAGACCTACAAGTCGAGCAGGGACGAAAGTCGGGCTTAGTGATCCGGTGGTACCGCATGGAAGGGCCATCGCTCAACGGATAAAAGCTACCCTGGGGATAACAGGCTTATCTCCCCCAAGAGTCCACATCGACGGGGAGGTTTGGCACCTCGATGTCGGCTCATCGCATCCTGGGGCTGAAGTAGGTCCCAAGGGTTGGGCTGTTCGCCCATTAAAGCGGTACGCGAGCTGGGTTCAGAACGTCGTGAGACAGTTCGGTCCCTATCTGTCGTGGGCGTAGGAAATTTGAGAGGAGCTGTCCTTAGTACGAGAGGACCGGGATGGACGTACCGCTGGTGTACCAGTTGTTCCGCCAGGAGCACCGCTGGGTAGCTATGTACGGAAGGGATAAGCGCTGAAAGCATCTAAGCGTGAAGCCCCCCTCAAGATGAGATTTCCCAGTATGTAAGACCCCTTGAAGACGACGAGGTAGATAGGTTGGGGGTGGAAGTGCAGTAATGCATGGAGCTGACCAATACTAATCGGTCGAGGGCTTATCCTAAGATAAAACGCAAATGAGTTTCGGATCCAGTTTTCAGGGTGTAACCTTGAAGGTATGTAGAAATGCATACGAAATACGCATTGAAATTCATTCACACAGCTGTGATGAACCGAGTTTCAATACGGAAGAATTTGCGTAGCAAATTCATGTTTGGTGGCGATAGCGGAGGGGTTCCACACGTACCCATCCCGAACACGACCGTTAAGCCCTCCAGCGCCGATGGTACTTGGACCGCAGGGTCCTGGGAGAGTAGGACGTCGCCAAGCAACAAGTAAAGAGGACCATGATCTCAATGAGAATCATGGTCCTCTTTGGTATATTACGGTACAAACCACAAATATAATTGCTTCTATGCTGCGCATCCAAAGAAGAGAAACGCTCTTGTGAATAGCTATTACTCTTAAAAACGCTTATTTTTAAAGGTTGTCCTCCGTAGGAGTACAGTTGTTTGTACAGGGGAATACTAAAGGTTAGGGCTATTGTTGAAGGCTTGACACCCCTATACCGCTTTGCTAAGATTGCAATAATATATTTTCAGAGAGCCTTGATTTGTCCATGTAGGACAGACAACAAGACCAATACAGACTAAACAATTTGAAGGAGGATCATCTTGGTGTGGGAAGATAAATTCGGTAAGGAAGGCCTTACCTTTGACGATGTTTTGCTGGTACCTCGCAAGTCGGTGGTTCTGCCTAAAGAAGTAAGCGTGGCGACTCGTTTGAGTGATAACGTAAAGCTGAATATTCCTTTGATGAGTGCTGGTATGGATACTGTTACTGAGGCAGTGTTGGCAATCGCGATGGCTCGCGAGGGCGGTATCGGTATTATTCATAAAAATATGTCGATTGAACAGCAAGCGGTAGAGGTGGATCGGGTTAAACGTTCGGAGAGCGGTGTTATCACCAATCCATTCTCATTGACTCCGGATCATTTGGTTTCCGATGCTGAAGCAGTTATGGGTAAATACCGTATTTCTGGTGTACCTGTTGTAAACGAAGAAAACAAACTGGTGGGTATTATTACTAACCGTGATCTTCGCTTTATTCACGATTTTAACCTTAAAATCAGTGAAGTCATGACCAAAGAAGAACTGGTAACTGCACCTGTAGGTACGACTTTACAGGAAGCGGAAGTCATTTTGCAAAAGCATAAAATTGAAAAGCTCCCTTTGGTCGATGATGAAAATTATCTCAAAGGCCTTATCACCATTAAAGATATTGAGAAAGCTATTCAATTTCCGAACGCAGCGAAAGATGCACAAGGTCGTCTTCTGGTCGGTGCGGCTGTTGGTATTTCCAAGGATACATTTGATCGGACTGAAGCACTTGTAAAAGCGGGTGTGGATATGATTGTTGTGGACTCTGCTCACGGCCATCATATTAACATTATTGAAGCGGTCCGCAAGCTGCGTGAGGCTTATCCTGATCTGACGATTGTAGCAGGTAATGTAGCTACTGGTGACGGAACGCGCGAATTGATTGAAGCAGGAGCATCGGTCGTAAAAGTCGGTATTGGTCCAGGCTCCATCTGTACAACACGCGTAATCGCAGGGATTGGTGTTCCACAAGTAACAGCAATTTATGATTGTGCAACAGTAGCACGTGAATATAATATTCCGATTATTGCAGACGGCGGTATTAAATACTCCGGTGAAATTACAAAGGCCATTGCGGCAGGGGCTTCTGCGGTAATGCTGGGAAGTCTTTTTGCAGGTACGGAAGAAAGCCCGGGCGAATCTGAAATTTATCAAGGACGCCGCTTCAAAGTATATCGTGGTATGGGCTCTATGGCTGCGATGAAGCAAGGTAGTAAAGATCGTTATTTCCAAGATGACGACAAGAAATTGGTACCGGAAGGTATCGAAGGACGCGTTGCTTATAAAGGACCACTTTCCGACACTGTTCATCAGCTGTTGGGCGGTCTTCGTTCCGGTATGGGTTATTGCGGTACAGCTAATATTGAGGAGCTTCGTAACGATACAAGCTTTATCCGTATTACAGGCGCTGGTCTGCGTGAGAGCCATCCGCATGATGTGCAAATTACGAAAGAAGCACCAAACTACTCTCTATAAAGTTCGGCTGTAGTAGACTTGACGACAGGCAGAGCGTATTTCGCTCTGCCTGTCTTTTTTTAGAGATACCCCTGTGATAGAATAGACAAGTGTCCGCCTTTTTGACGAAATTATTTACGAATTAGGACACGTAGGTCTTTTGGACGATTCCTACCAGTGAAGAAGATTCGAGCAGAAAATGCTCATGACAGGATACAACTAAGCAAACGAAATAAAACTGGATTTTAACACTAAAACATTAATTACATTGGCCAAGTAAAGGCTGTAACCACCGTCTCGTTATATATAGCGGATCGGGTTGAGGTATGAGAGGAGTTTGTATTCATTTGAAAGCGAACAATTTAAAGCAAAATACAAAACGCAGCATGATTAAAAAGAGTGTGACTGCAGTCATGGTGCTTAATATGATGTATATGTCGGCATTGCCTGTTGTAGGCAATTTCGATCCGAGCGTGGCTACTTTTGCAGCTGGAGCGGCAACACAGGCAACCAATATTACGGGGACAGGTACTATTAACCCCCCTAGTCTGGCACTACGTTCTGCCATTTTGATCGAGCCTTCCACTGGGCAAGTATTGCTGTCTATGAATCCAGATGAGCCACTTCCACCAGCTAGTATGACTAAAATGATGACAGAATACATCGTGGCTGAACAGGTTAAGCAAGGTAAACTCAAGTGGACGGATAAAGTTACGGTTAACGAGAATGCCTCTAAGAGCATTGGATCACGTATTTTTTTGGCTCAAGGGGATCAACATACGGTAGAAGAGCTTTATATTGCAATGGCGGTAGGTTCTGCTAATGATGCAACAGTAGCCCTTGCTGAACGCGTATCTGGAACTGAGCAGGACTTTGTAAAACTAATGAATGAAACAGCTCAGAAAATGGGCATGAAAAATACGTATTTTATCAACTCGACTGGTTTGGACCGTGGGGATATGCCGAAAGGCTTTCAGCCGGATACAGACCGGGAAACGGTAATGACAGCGAGAGATGCAGCTACTCTGGCTGGTTACATCATTAAAGATCATCCGGATTACACACGATTCACGACAATTCAATCTTACAAATTCCGTCCTACTGACAAGGCGCCGATTATTAACTATAACTGGATGCTAGAAGCAAACAAAAATATTACTAACTTTAGAAAGTTTGCTTACCCAGGTTTAGACGGGATGAAAACAGGCCATACGGCCAATGCTGGCAACTGTTTTACAGGAACCGCTGAACGCAATGGAATGCGTCTCATCAGTGTGGTTATGGGAGCTGATTCAGATGCACACCGTTTTACAGAGACAGCTAAAGTGCTGAACTATGGTTTTGATAATTTTGAAGTGAAGCAGGTTATTGCTCCAAAGACGGTGGTTAAGGGTGTTGAGAATGTGCCAGTGACCAAAGGTACGGAAACAGAAGTACCGATCGTCACTAAAGATGCAGTGAGCTTTATTGTACCTAAGGGTGCGAGCAATCCTAAGGTAACCTTTACAACGAACATTACACCAGCAAGCTCTCTTGTAGCACCTTTGAAGCAAGGGGCCAAAGTTGGAACCATTACGTACACGTACAAGACAGACGGTGTGGATAAAGGGCAGACGAAAACCGTTGATCTGGTTACAACCACGGCAGTAGAAGAGGGCGGCTGGTTCCGAATGCTTTTCCGGGCAATCGGTGATTTCTTCGGAGATCTGTTCCAAGGAATTAAGAATCTCTTCTAAAAAAGCAAGGCTAAGCGACCTACCTTGTTTTTCATTACTTATTTTGCAGCTTGAAATGATTGTGTATTTGGCATTCGTGCGGTAAAATATTTAGTTAGAATCTAAACGTAACCCTTACAGGAGGCAACGACATGGAAACGGGAACTTCGCGTGTAAAAAGAGGTATGGCAGAGATGCAAAAAGGTGGCGTAATCATGGATGTCATGAACGCTGAACAGGCTAAAATTGCAGAGGCAGCAGGAGCTACAGCTGTAATGGCTCTTGAACGGGTACCTTCGGATATCCGTGCAGCTGGTGGGGTTGCTCGTATGGCTGACCCAACGATTGTGGAAGAAGTTATGAAGGTTGTTTCTATTCCTGTTATGGCTAAGGCTCGCATCGGTCACTTTGTAGAGGCAAAGGTACTGGAATCTCTCGGTGTTGACTACCTCGATGAGAGCGAAGTGCTGACACCTGCGGATGAAGTTTTCCATATTGATAAGCGGGAGTTTACCGTTCCATTTGTTTGCGGAGCCAAGGATCTGGGAGAAGCGCTGCGTCGTATTGGTGAGGGTGCATCTATGATCCGTACGAAGGGCGAACCGGGAACTGGGAATATTGTTGAGGCCGTTCGGCATATGCGTTTTATCAATGGTCAAATTCGCAAGGTGCAAAACTTGTCGAAGGACGAGCTGTATGCAGAAGCGAAAAACCTCGGAGTTGCATATGAACTGCTGTTGGAAGTGCATGAGCTTGGCAAGCTGCCAGTGGTTAACTTTGCAGCGGGTGGTGTAGCAACACCTGCCGATGCAGCGTTAATGATGCATTTAGGCGCTGATGGCGTCTTTGTAGGTTCTGGTATTTTCAAGTCCGATAGCCCTGAGAAGTTTGCACGGGCAATCGTGGAAGCGACCACTCATTATACGGATTACAAGCTGATCGCAGAAGTCTCCAAGAATTTGGGAACTCCTATGAAAGGCATTGAAATTTCCAAACTGGCAGCGCATGAGCGCATGCAGGATCGTGGTTGGTAAGAAAGAAGGGACCGGCATGAAAATAGGTGTATTGTCGCTGCAAGGCGCTGTGGCTGAGCATATACGAAGCGTTGAACGTGCGGGTGCGGAATGTATAGCGGTAAAGAAGATCGAACAGCTCGATGAGCTGTCCGGTCTTATCATTCCCGGTGGTGAAAGTACCACTATTGGTAAGCTAATGCGCAAGTATGATTTTATAGAGGCTATACGTCAGTTTTCCAATCAAGGCAAGCCTGTATTTGGCACTTGCGCCGGATTGATTGTACTGGCTAAAACGATTCAAGGACAGGAAGAAGCACATTTGGGACTCATGGATATTACAGTATCGCGTAATGCATTTGGTCGCCAAAGAGAGAGCTTTGAAACAGACTTGGACATTAAAGGGATTGAGGAACCGGTTCGTGCTGTATTTATACGCGCACCATTAATACAGTCTGTTGGAACGGGAGTAAATGTGCTGTCTGAGTATAACGGCGAGATCGTGGCTGCCCGTCAGGGTCATTTGCTGGCTTCATCCTTCCATCCGGAGTTAACAGATGATTACCGGTTACATCAATATTTTGTGGATATGGTCCGCGAATAGTGGAAAGTCAGGTTTGTAGTGTAGGAGGGATTACCTGTGTTAGATATAAAGATTTTACGTAATGAGCTTGGTCGGGTTGAGAAAGCTTTGCAGAACAGGGGGAAATCTCTGGATCTGATTAATGGTTTTACAGATCTGGATGTAAGCCGTCGTGAGTTACTTCAGGAAAGTGAAGGGCTCAAAAATCGTCGGAACGTGGTATCCGGTGAAGTAGCCAAGTTGAAGAAGAATAAGGAAAATGCGGATGACCTTATTGCAGAAATGCGTCAAGTCTCCGATCGTATCAAAGAATTAGATGAGAAAGTACGCGAACTGGAAGTTCAGATCGACGAACTGGCGATGTCTATTCCGAATATTCCCAATGAAACAGTGCCTGTTGGCGCATCGGAAGAGGATAATGTAGAAATCCGTCGCTGGTCGGAGCCGCGCGAGTTTTCTTTCACACCCAAAGCGCATTGGGAGTTAGCTCAGGATCTAGATATTCTTGATTTTGAAGCAGCAGCCAAGGTAACGGGTTCTCGTTTTACGTTCTACAAAGGACTGGGGGCAAGATTAGAGCGTGCGCTGATTAACTTTATGATGGATCTGCACAGCAGTGAGCATGGTTATGAAGAAATGCTTCCTCCATACATTGTAAATCGGGATAGCTTGTACGGAACGGGTCAACTTCCGAAGTTTGAAGAAGATTTGTTCAAGCTGCGTGATACGGAGTACTATCTCATTCCTACGGCTGAAGTTCCGGTAACGAACTACCACCGTGAAGAGATTATGAATGCAGAGCAGCTTCCGAAATATTATGTGGCATACAGCTCTTGCTTTCGCTCGGAGGCAGGATCAGCGGGACGTGATACACGTGGCCTGATCCGTCAGCATCAGTTCAATAAAGTAGAGATGCTTAAGTTGGTTCACCCAGATACCTCTTATGAGGAATTGGAGAAAATGACGAATAACGCAGAGCGTGTTCTACAGCTGCTCGGACTTCCATATCGTGTGCTGGCACTTTGCACGGGAGATATGGGTTTTACGTCTGCCAAAACGTACGATCTGGAAGTATGGTTGCCTGAGAGTGGCATGTACCGCGAGATTTCTTCTTGTTCAAACACAGAAGACTTCCAAGCGCGTCGTGCGAACATCCGGTTTCGTCCAGATTCGAAGGCGAAGCCTGAATTTGTACATACGCTGAACGGTTCAGGATTGGCTGTAGGACGGACTGTGGCTGCTATTTTGGAGAACTATCAGCAAGAGGATGGAAGCATCGTGATTCCAGAAGTACTGCGTTCATACATGCGAGGTATTGAGGTTATTGCTCCTAAACAGTAAGTATTGCATTCTTAGAAATTCTGTGGTAAAATAATTTTGTTGCGCCTGAGTATGTTTAAAAGGGAAGCAGCTTTATCCATTTACCACCTGGAGAGGTACCGAAGCGGTCATAACGGGGCGGTCTTGAAAACCGTTAGAGTGCAAGCTCACATGGGTTCGAATCCCATCCTCTCCGCCATATTATAAATAAACCAAGTCATTCAAATACGATAGCTGGTACATTGGCCTTTAGACGCTAATGATCAGGAATCGTGGAGAATGGCTTTTTTGTTGTATAAAAAGCTCGGTTTTTTCACACGTTATCAGATATGGAGGTGCTGGCATGAATCGAGAAATGACAGTAGATCAGCAAAAGCTGGTAGAGGCCTGGCAGGAACAACTGCCGATTCTTTTGAATTCAGGGGATAAATCGCAGGTACAGGCAGATGAAGCCGACAACCGGGCAATACGAATCCACATCGAGGTAGAAGGCCGGCAAATGTACTCCTTTGATTTTGCATGTACTTATGTAGATTCCCGGGAAGTGCAGGTTAGCTTAGTCGATGTAGAGCGAGATGGACAGTCTGTGGATGAACGAACAGATATCATTCAACAGCTGGTGTCCGATTATACCCGGCATATTCACCAATGTGCCCAGACATTACAGTCATTGACGCATTCGTAGTATGAAGGAATGAGGAGGAAGGCTACATGACAAAAGCCAAAAACGGACTGGATAAAAACCTGTCTAACATTGTTGATGATTTGGAGCAACGTCCAGTGAATAGTCATCAGGCACAGCAAGTGCAGCAGGATCGTAATGATCGCCGTCATCAGGATTCACTAAACCACGATAAAACAGAAGATCTACACCATCTATAGTCCTATTTTTAATGGTAATAAACGGATTTGTTGATGTACCACAAATATAGACTGAGAATGGAGGATGCATAAATGGGCAAGCCTAAAGCCATTCCTGTCCCTGAAGCACAGGATTCTGGTGGAAGTAACGAAAAGCGTGAGCGTAGTCATCAGCAGGAGCCGTTATCTGGTTCCAAGAAGGTGAAACAGCGGAATCACGTGGATCACCATAACAGAGAAGGTTCATAAGCAGGAAGACCTTTCTCCTAAAATATATTGCATCGATAGTACACCCTGGTTAGAGAACCAGGGTGTCTTTGTGCTTATTGTAAGAAAATTTTCCAATAAGTGTTTCGCCGTTTGAGAATATGAGTTAAAATAGGAGGTGTGTATTTTTTTTGTTAGCATAAAAAAAGGGGTTAATTACGAGAGGAGAGAATCTACACAATGAGTAAAAAGTTATCCGTCTTGGTACTCACTATGGTGTTGCTTTTGACGGTAGCCCTGGTAGGTTGTAGCAAGAAGTTAGAACCGAAGGAAGCAGTTACGACTGGTACTGCAAATGCAATGAAGTTGAACTCTTATGAATCCAAAAGTCAATTTACCGTTAAGGATCTGACAATTTCATCTGCTACTTTACCAAGTGAACAAAGTGCAATGATAACCAGTATGCTGAAAAATGCAGACATTACGCTGGACGGTGTATATCAAAAAGAACCTTTCCAATCTGAAATGACGCTCGGTATTCATTTGAAAGGTGATCTTTCCACCAGCTTCACGATTCCAATGGTGATGACTAAAGATAAACTGTACGTTAAAATTCCTAATATTCCATTTTACCCGCTTCCACAGGATGTTGTAGGTAAATTCCTGATCATTGATCCACAAGAACTGGCTAAACAATCGGGACAAGAATTTAACCCTGCAGCCATGGATCAAGAAAAATCGCAGAAATTTGCGAATGAAGTGATCGCTGCGATTATGAACGAATATGATCAAGCTACGTACTTCTTTGATATTGATCCTAAAGACGCTAAGTTGCCACAAGGCGTTGAAGCTAAACAAGTAGTTCAGTTTAAAATAACGAACGACAACGTGAAGCAAGCGACTAATACATTTATCACTAAGGCGCTTCCTAAAGTCCTTGATATAATGTCTAAGGACGAATATGCTAACATGCTTCAAGTGAAGAAGGAAGAGCTGGCTGAAGCGAAGAAAGAACTGCAATCTAACACCAGCGAAGTTAGCAAAAAGCTGGATGAGTTGAAAAACTATTTGACAGTAAAACAGTTTGACATTAACACAGCTTTAAACAAGGATAACATTCCTGTGTATCAAGACCTGAATGCGAATGTAGAGATGAATGATCCGGCTACAAAAGACAATGTGAAATTGTCTGTAACAGGCTACACGCAATACAACAAAATCAATGCTAAAGCAGCATTTAAAGTAGGTATTCCAACAGCTGATCAAGTCCTGACGATGGAACAACTGCAACAAAAAATGCAAACTGTTGCTCCTTAAGTATGGGATGACATGATTGCAAGAAAACCGCTCGGCATAAGCCGGGCGGTTTTTTGTTTGTTAATGTTGTCGCTGTACAGTCATTTAGCTCTGCCACACGTCATCCTCGGCTAAAAGTCCAAACATCTGGTGATCCTGCCATGTGCCCTGAATTTGTACAAGCTTGCGAGCAATGCCTTCTGGTTGGAAGCCGCATTTTTTTAATACACGTTGTGAGCGATCATTATGCAAAAGAGTACCCGCTTGGAGACGATGTAGAGATAAGGCACGAAAGGCATATTGTATGATCAACTTTAAGGCAGCGGTCATATGCCCTTTACCCTGTTCATGATGATCCATCATGTAGCCGATATCAGCGAATTGTCCAACTCCACGTACTAGATTTGAAATGGAGATATAACCGATGAGCCGCTCTTCCTTTAAGAGAAAGATACCGAATACGTAACCTCGATCTTCTTCGGCTTGCCGCAATTTCTGACGGATGTAGTCCTGTTGTTTCTCTAATGTGTAAAATGAATCCTCGTAAAGCGGCTCATAAGGCGCATGGGAATCCCTATTTCGGTGCCTAAGGGCGAGAAGGGCTTCGCTATCCGCCAAGCTAAATGGCCGTAAAAAGATACCTTGAGGCGTATTATACAAGCTCATAGGCATGGGGTGATCTCCTTCCATGGGGAATTAGCAATGAGATGAAGTATTTTGGACTGTTTCTCATCAGAATGAAGACGGGGGAGGAGACAATTTGGCTGCCGCTCTTTTTTGCCGCAGATGCCGAAAGAAGCTCGTTAGCAGCGATGCACATTCCTCCTGCAGTACACCACTAGTTACTTCTGTACAATGATTGAACCGAGGCTCCTGTAATAAATTCATCAGCGTGCCTGCGCAGCCTGCCTTAGGATCTGTAGTGCCGTATATCAAATGGGGAACCCGTGATTGCACAATGGCTCCGGCGCACATTGGACACGGCTCCAGAGTGACATACAGCCTACAATCCAGCAGGCGCCAGGCACCTAAGTGCTCACTGGCCTGACGAATGGCGACCATCTCTGCATGTGCGGTTGGGTCAGCATCCGTCTCGCGTAAATTGTAGCCGCGACCGATGATTTCATTATCTTTTACGATGACAGCCCCGATAGGGACTTCACCTAACGTTTCTGCCTTATACGCTTCCTGAATGGCTTCTTTCATCCAATAGGCGTGATCCATGGTGGTCACTAGGAAAATGCTCCTTTCAAAACGCGGAATTATCCAACGAACAAATATTCCGTTGTTAACATGATGTGAATAAAATTGTGGATAACACGGCACTTGTCCACAGGTTTATCCACAGTTTATAATAAAATCTGTGTATTTGTGGACTACCTGTGGATGATTATCTTCTTATATTGTAGGCAAACCCTCGTCTATTGACAATACTGTACACAAGGTGTGTATTTATGTATATCCGGTACATGTAAATGCTGGTATCACAGGCGCTATTACGGTATCATTGAGTTAGCAATTCCCAGTAATCGCCAGCATACGGCAAGAGGTGAGAAATCAGTGTGTCGATAAAAATCAGAATAACGATCATTTTGTCGGGGTCCGTCCTGTTTATCCTTTTATTAAACATCGCACTTAATTATTACACGACCCACGAAAACCTAAGAAGTGACAGTGAAACTAAAATGGTTCTGACGGCTAAAATTATTGGAGGAGCTATCGAACAAACCCAACATAGCTGGGAGGCCGTTGACAAACAGCTCGGATATAATCTGTGGCTTTCTGCCACGTTAGCTGCCAATCAGCTCGATCCTGACATTCGAAATATTCAGCAGGAACAGCTTCAAAAAGTGGCCTCACTCCACAGAGATACTAATATTTCTTTGATGATTCGAGACGGGCAGGGGTATAAGGTTGTTAAATCCTCGGATCCTAAAGAAGTAACGCCATCCGATCCATTGACAGGATATTGGAAAAATGCAGTTGACCAATTATATGAGCACGGACAGGCAGCAATGGTGCAAGGTCAGAAACTGGATCATTTTTGGACCGGGTCATTTGACTACACCGGTTCAGACTCCTCAAATATTAACAAATGGGGATTTTATTATGATCAAAAACGTAACTACTTAATTCGAATTTCCTTTCAGGATACTTCAGTACAAAATTTCATAACCATCCTGAGCCCCGATGAGATCGTAAAGCAAACCCAACAAGTGGATTATCGCATCATGGAGATTACAGGAATTAACCCCGCAACCTTTGGTGGCGCTTCGATGGACAAGAACGGGAACGATTCGAAATACTATTACATGTACAACAAACCGATCCAATTCGGCACGTATCAACTAACAAGAGTGCAGGAAGATCGTTTGGCCGTGTCCAGAGCTATCCTCTCGGGGGAGAGTATTGTACAAGACTGCTATATTAAAGGTGAACGGGTTCTCGTCAGTTACATACCTTTTTACCCGGCTAACCGTGAAGCCTACGTTATCCGTATTGTTATGAATTATGATACGATTACTTCTGTTATTTCCAAGCAATTGATAAGCTTAATCGCCATCTCCATTGTCCTTTTGGAGGTTGTAATCATTGGGAGCTATGTGCTGGCAAGTCTGTTTGTCCGCCCAATTCAGTCGATTCTGGGGAAAGTGAACGAGATGGCTGATGGCCATTTTGATACACGACTAGAAATAAAAGGTGGTCATGAGCTTGCACAGTTGGGTGAGCGCATCAATGCGATGGCCTACAACCTAGGGATGTACACGAGGAGACTCGAACAGATGTATGAAGAGAACCGTTCTGTAAAGGAGCATCTAGAATCGGTTATTAATCAGACAGCGGATGCGATTCATGTAACCGACGAGGAGGATCGTGTCGTTCGGGTCAATCATGCCTTCGAAGCTTTGTACGGCTGGACCAAGAAAGAATTGGTTGGTCGTAAGCTGGAATTTGTACCTCCGCAGCAACAGGAGGAGTATGAATTTCAGAAGAAGAGCCTGCTTCAGGGAGAGAGCATCGTATCAAGTGAGTCCCTTAGAATGCGGAAGGATGGAAGTACAGTAGAGATTAGTATGAGCACGTCGCCTATTTTGGATGAAGAAGGTCAAATTTTGGGGTTTATCTGCGTGTCGCGTGATATCACGGGTCGCAACCGGATGGAGGAGTTGTTGCGCAGATCAGAGAAACTGACAACTGTTGGGCAACTGGCGGCAGGCGTAGCGCATGAGATTCGTAATCCGCTAACCACGCTACGTGGCTTTCTCCAACTACAGCAGCAAAATCAAGTGTTGAATATGAAACACAATGATATTATGATGTCTGAGCTGGATCGCATTAATTTGATCGTTAGCGAGTTTTTAATACTGGCGAAGCCACAGGCAGTGCATTTTCAGAAAAAAGATGTTCGCTATATTGTGAGCGACGTGGTTTCTTTACTAGATAGTCAGGCGCATCTGCTGGGCATTGTATTCAATCTTCAGGTCACGGACGAGCCTGCCTTGGTATACGCCGAAGAAAATCAGTTAAAACAGGTATTCATTAATTTACTTAAAAATAGCATGGAGGCTATGAGTAAAGGTGGCATCATCACGATTCATTTGTTCTTAGAGGGAGAAAACGTTAAAATCTTCATACGGGACCAGGGAGCGGGTATTCCCGCAGAAATGCTGTCCAAGCTGGGAGAACCTTTTTTCACAAACAAAGAAACAGGTACAGGACTAGGACTTATGGTCAGCCAGCGTATTATACAGAGTCATAAAGGCACACTGGATATTGAAAGCACAGAGGGAGAGGGAACCACAGCCCTGGTGCAGCTTCCGATTGCTAAGTCGGAGTAACGGGCTGGGGAGCAGGAGAAGTGTGTTAGTAGAAATGGAGGGTACACAGGTTGCGCATTAACAAGTTTATCAGCGAAACCGGTTTTTGCTCGCGCCGGGAGGCAGACAAGCTGGTAGAGAGCGGTCGCGTGACGATTAACGGCGAAGTGGCTGTGCTGGGTAGTCAAGCGGAAGAAGGCGATGATGTTCGCGTGAATGGCAAGCCACTGCGCGACAAGTCTGATCACGTCTATATTGCATTGAACAAGCCGGTGGGCATTACAAGTACAACGGAGAGCCACATTAGAGGCAATGTTGTTGATTTTGTGGGGCACCCGCAGCGGATATTCCCGATTGGACGCCTGGATAAGGATTCGGAAGGTCTCATTTTACTTACCAACGATGGAGACATTGTGAATAAGATTCTACGGGCAGAAGGCAAGCATGAGAAAGAATATATTGTAACAGTGGATCGCCCTGTCATACCATCTTTTGTGCAGGGCATGTCCAGTGGTGTGAAAATACTCGGTCAGCGGACGCTACCTTGTGAGGTGACGCGTGTATCTGAGTATGTATTCCGTATTATCCTGACTGAAGGGAAAAATCGCCAAATCCGGCGTATGTGTGCAGCCTTCGGTTATGAAGTTAAAAAACTACAACGGCTGCGAATCATGAATATTCGGTTGGGGTCCCTTCAGAAAGGTGCCTGGCGTGACCTGACAGAGGCTGAGAAGCTGGAGCTTGGCCAGATGCTCGATTATACGCTTAGCTAATGCCAGAGGAGCTAAGAATAGTCTACAGCGTATGATCCAGGTATCTGACAAGGCCAGATTAAAGGAAGCACTAAACAAAGAGGCACCAGCTGCATAAAAATGCGGCGGTGCCTTTGTTCATATAACATATGCATAATCAACCTTCACTCGAGCTTGAGGTAGGACTAATGACTTGTGTCCCGTTCTGATATTTGCGGAGAACAGATATTTCAACACGACGGTTTTTAGAGCGTCCTTGACCATCTTGATTGCTTGCCAATGGACGATACTGGCCATAACCGATGGATACAAACTTGGTTGGATCGAGATCTGGATTGAGCAACAAGATACGCAAGAAATTCAAAGAGCGCTTGGCGCTCAAATCAAAATTGGACGGGAACTGGCTGTTGGAGATCGGTACATTATCCGTGTGACCCGATACGATAACATCATAGCCAGGGAACTGCTGGAGCATACTAGAAATGGACTTGGCCAGCTTTCTTGCTTCCGGCTTTACTTCGGCCTGCCCGGATGAAAACAAGGCATTATCACTAATGGTGATCATTAGTTGTGATTGGTTTAGCTTGGTATTCAGCAACGGGGTCAGGCCGTTATTTTGAATGTATTGATCCATCTGTTTTTTAAGCTTTTTTAAATCTTCTTCTTCCCGCTGGGCAAGCTGTTTTTGCAGTTCAGAGGTAGAAGTAGCTTTCGATTTTAAGGGTTGTGACACTTGTTCTTTATTTTTGCCCATATCCATGGATTGTGACGATGGATTTGCGGCCGAGTGATCCAGCACGCCAGTGCCGCCACTAAAAGCTGCACTCAGGGATTGAGCCATAGTTTCAAATTTTTTGGCGTCGAGCGAGCTCATACCGAATAAGACAATGAAAAGAGCCAACAGAAGGGTCATTAAGTCGGAATATGGCAACAGCCAGCTTTCGTCAGCATGCTCTTCATGCGGTTCATGTCTCTTTTTACTCACTGGAATCGCCATCCTTCTGGGTCATCGTAGCCCGTTCGGTCGGAGTCAGGAAGATCGTCAGTTTCTGACTGATGGCAATCGTAGATATCCCCGATTGAATGGAAAGCAGACCTTCGACCATCATTAATTTAAGCTCAACTTCTTTTTTGGATAACCGTTTCAGCTTGTTGGACATCGGATGCCACAGGACATAACCTGTAAAAATACCGAGCAACGTGGCAATGAAGGCTGCTGCAATGGCATGGGAGAGCTTTTCCATGTCACTAAGGTCGGCCAGAGCGGCGATCAGACCTACAACCGCACCGAGTACCCCGAGCGTTGGAGCGTACATACCGGCTTGGGAGAAGATCAGCGCGCCAGAGCGATGTCGATCCTCGGTGGCATTGATATCCTCCATCAGAACGTCCCGTACGAATTCCTGATCATTTCCGTCAATAATCATTCGCATGCCGCCACGCATAAAGGGATCGTCGATTTCCTCTACCTTGGATTCCAAGGCGAGCAGGCCTTCACGACGGGTAATGGATGCCCACTCGGTAAACGTACCGATGAGCTCTTTGCGGTCTAACAGTTTTTGTTCGGTGAAAATAACCTTGAACAGCTTCGGAATCCGTTTGATTTCTGCCATCGGGAAGGCCATAAATATACTTGCTGCCGTTCCGACGAAAATAATCATGTAAGCAGCGGGATTATTGACCAGGTTGACGACTGGAGCGCCTTTTAAGATCATCCCGACGACCAGTGACACAATCCCGAGCACAAGTCCGATAATGGTTGAAATTTGCATGATACACCTCATCCATGAGAATAGATTTTGAATCCTTTCATGCCGCCGGGGTCGTCCTTGCCCCAAGCGCGTCATTACAAGACGGATTATAGTATTTATCGACAAAACTCTCTTTTTTGTTAAGTGCGAATTTCCGGTATAATAAGGTGATTATGTATTGAATGGCGGAACCATTGGAGGAAATGGCATGGGAGTAAAGCATGGGCGTGAGTATGAACAAATTTTGAACGATTTGACAGAGGCTGTGGGACGCATCCCAGATAGCTATGAATTTTTTGAGATGGAAGCAGAAGACTGGGACAGGCTGGACCCGGCGGGGCGTCAGGAAGTCAATGAAGCTTTGGCAGAAGACTTATTTTATGCACTGGGTACAGAGCCCCTAATCACTGTAGGGAGTGGCGTTGTGATCTATGAGCTGGAGCAGCATCGTATCTATGTACTGATTGGAGACGAGGAGCTGACGTCAGTCCCTTTGATTTGAGGTCCGTCTTATGGAATTATCAACGGGGCCGTGGTAATATGTACACCAATATATCGTAGTTTTGGCCGTATTTAAGCGGTCGAAAGGCTTCCGTATAAACGGGGAGGAGTTCGTAACATGCCTTTTACACAAGAAGAGATTGAAGTACATCTGGAGAAACTGGAGGGCTGGGAACTGGAGGAAGGACGTTGGATCGTCCGGAAATATAATTTTTCCAGTTTTATGAAAGGGATTGCATTCGTGGATGAAGTTGCCGCTATATCTGAAGCATTCAATCATCATCCATTTATTACGATTGATTACAAGACCGTGACTCTGCGTTTGACCTCTTGGGACGACGGCGGTATTATGGCCGTGGATATTAAGGAAGCCCAACAATATAATGAGGCTTTCGAAAAAATGCGTAGCAGTCATTGAGCTTGTAATGATCTGTCGTATGATGATAAAAGCGCCTTCGCTATACAACATCGTGGTTGTATGCCGAAGGCGCTTTTATCATAGAACCCGGGTTGGGTGGTCGGGACGATATACCATACAATAAAACGGTTTTTTGCCATCGGGAGTCTGTCGTTCATAGGTATCTGTAAGCTCAAATCCAGCCGCCTTGTAGGCCCGGATAGCGCGGTGATTCCAAGTGAGCACCTCTAGATCAATTTCATTCTTCGGGTTGCGTCGTTGGGCTTCCTCTGCAATGGCACGGACAAAATCAGAGCCTTTGCCATGTCCGCATCTTTCAGGATGCATTCCAAGGCCTAGCCGGGTCACACCGATCATAGGAAAATATTGAGCAAATCCCGTCAGCTTGTTCTCTTCATCCAGTACGGCAACATATTGCTCTTGGCGAAGCGTGGGACTTCCAAATTCGACTTCAAGCGCCTTCATTTGTTCCCAGGGGAGCCAACCGTATATGTTATAAGGTGGATCATAGCGCCACTCACAGATTGCAGCCGCTTGATGCTCGTCCATCGGTACGATCCGATAGTTGGATATTGAGGCCGGCATGTGTTCCATCCTCCTTTTACAGGTACTTCAATCATTAACAACAGATTGTAGACAAGTTGCAGGGGAATGGCAAGCGTGTTTATTTCATACCCAAGTCGGGTATACATTCAATAAGAAGGAATTACTGCTCATATGCTCCCCCAGCGGTGACGGTAAAACCGACGATGTTTGCTAAAATTGAAACCTTTTGAGGTTTCAGTTCGTCAGTAATGATAATCATTGCTGATGTTGTGGACATAAAAAACCGCAATTCGATTCCGGCCAGAATCAAATTGCGGCTAGGGTTAGCTTGCTGTGCGTTAGTTATTCTACGTTGTCGTCATCAGGAATATCTGAAGCTACAGAATGGTAAGCGTCTGTGCTCATAATTCTTTTTGCACCGACATAGCGGTTAGCGTAATAATTTTCGTTCAGTGAGCTAACTACTACACCACGTGAAGTCGAGGAGTGGGCAAATTTCCCTTCACCTACGAAGATACCTACATGGGAAATGCCTCTTCCTGTAGTGTTGAAGAACACCAGGTCCCCAGGTCTCATTTCATCGCGGGATACAGAAGATCCCATTTTGAATTGTGATCCAGATTGATGCGGAAGTTTAATTCCCAGTTTGTTGAATACATACATTGTGAAGCCTGAGCAATCGAATCCCTCGAGTGTAGTGCCTCCGCTTCTGTAGTTCGTTCCTTTGGCATCTTGGATGACCTGGTCCATCTTGGAGTCTGCAAATGCACTGCCGCCACCGAATGTAAAAGATGTAAAGGCAATGGCAAGACTCATAGCTGCGATCGTTAGCTTCTTCTTCAAAAAAAATATACCCCTTCCAATGCCTGCGAGGTTAGCTTAAGGATTCGGTAGAAGGTTCCCCTATGACCACTCTGTTGCGAGATCAATTCACCCAAACTGGTTCCCCCGCTTCCTAGGTGCCAGGAATTAGGCTTAACTTAAGATGTGCACCTTGGAGAGCAGTATTCACAATAACGATATTTTTGAGATAAAGGTTACAATAAAGATTACAAAGTTGTTACTATCAGTTCACTGCGATTATTGTAACAAAGACGGCTGGCTTTGGCAAATGTTTCATTGCAAAAAGTTACAAAAAAAATCTGCTCCTAATGTCTCAGGAACAGATCTTGTTAACAGTATTCAGTTATGTGTCGTTTGCGCGGGTATGAGTCAAGGTTTTTCGACAGACGGAAATGAAGTAAAAAACATAAAGGCAGGGTTTAGCTTCTACTGGAGATATCGGTATGCCATAGTCTGTACTGCGAACTGATATGCCACAGCCTGACCAGACTAGTAACAAAATGATACGATTGCTGGAGAATGAGCGCCAGCATGCCAGTCCAGATCATCGCCACGGTGCCAAATAGACCGAAGACCAGCAGAACACAAGCACCGAGCAAAAGGGATATACCGACAGCTGGGAGGAGCTGGCGAAAGAAGGCGAGCAGGGACGATAGTATGGCGTGACCACCGACAGTACCCAGCTGCATATACAGGATGCACTGCCGAATGAACCATCCGTATGCCATCCATCCAATGACATAGGGCAATAAATGCAGCAGATAAGAGGGAGATTGAAGCGCTCCTGCTACAATAGGGTAGAGTCTCGGTACCACCCAAAAGGCGGGAAGCAGCAGCAGTCCCAACTCGATGGTGTAATACAACAGCGACGACATGCCATGGCGTTTCATACCCTTGAAAAAGGACAGGCTTTGCGGTTCAGTCGCATCGGTATGCAGACTTTGATATATTCCGGCTCTAATGAAGGGAGTGATCAGTATGCGTAGTACAGTCGCCCCTAGTAGTATCCACAAATACACATGTACTTCCCGGCTGTCCATCAGAGCAATCTGGCTCTCCATCCAAAACAAGGTCTGTCCCAGCTCGTTTTGACCCTGATCAGGATAACGGAGCAATAGCGGGATAACGGCAGACTGCACCAGCCGATAGAGAAACACCCCCCACAGTAGTCGATACAGAAATAAAATGATAACGATATAAAATCGTATGCGCACCAGCGCCCAGCCCTCTTTTATAACAGTCCGCATCTATAGACACCTCACCATGACAGACTTCCAAGCAGTGTCTCCAACAGCTTGGTTACACTCACACTCCAACGGGTTTGTTGCTTTTCGTCCAATTCGGCTTTTAGGGTATTGTTAATATGCTTATTCTCCAGTGCAATGGTATATAGGGGATCAAGGGTTACATTAGAAACGGGAGAAGTACTTTTGATCCGAAAAGTTGTGCTTTTGCCCGCGCCGTCCCAAGCCTTGAATTTCGTGGTCCCATCCTTAAAGGTAAATTGGACAGGGATCTTGGGATAATCCGCCCCTTTTTTGCTGACCGTCACGACTGCTTCATATCCATTCTCCAGCTTGTGGTTTGTGATGTGATCCACTGAAAAGTCCGCCATCTGGCCGTCATATACATACTGTTCAAAATAGTGGCTCCATGAGCGTCCGGTGACTCTCTCCACGATACGTTGAAAATCCTGTGAGGACGGATGCTTAAATCGGTACGTCTGGACGTAGGTCCGCATAATGCGATCCATTTTTTTCATACCCACCTGACGTTCAATGCCCCGTAGTACCAGCTTGCCTCGAGAGTAGGCATTTTGCGCGTACTCAGCAGCTGAGCCGTACTTCCATGACTCACGGTTTAGCGGCTGTGGGGAGGATACCTGTCCCGATTGTAATGGCAAGTTGGGGGTAAGCCCATATTCTTGCTCCATAAGTCGCTCCTCTGCATAGGAGGTGAAGCCTTCATCCAGCCACGGCTCCTCAAATTCATTATTGGCTACCATTCCATAGAAATATTGATGTCCAATCTCATGAACTAATGTCCGTTCCAGACTATAGCCAGGATTGAGATTACCCGCAGCAGCGGCCGTGATGAGTGTCGGATACTCCATGCCGCCAGCTCCATTGCCTGATTTAGGTGGGACCACGATGGACAGGGTGGAATATGGATAAGGCCCGTACCATTTGCTGTAGTACGAAAGAGCGGCCTTCGCTGCGCTTATATAGCGTCCTTTGAGCTCCTTGTGCGACGGGTCAAGGTAGAGCTTGATTTTGACACCAGGGACTTCAGCAGAAGAAAAGGGTTCTTCTACGGTTACAAAGTTGGGTGAAGCGGACCAGGCAAAATCGTGTACATCATCGGCATAAAATTGATATATTTTTTGGCCGTTCTGTCGGACGGCACCACGGGTGGGAAATCCGGTCGCTGCTACGATATGAGTTTCAGGCACCCGAATCCGTACGCTGTAAATTCCAAAATCGGCAAAAAACTCGGAGTTACCATGATACTGGTGGAGGTTCCAGCCCTCCTCGGCGCGTCCACGCTGTCCTGCAGTCTCGTAGACGCTGAGCTTCGGGAACCACTGTCCTGCCATTACAAAATCATCTGTCCCACCCATACGAGCGAAGATGGCGGGCAGTTTTAACTCGAACTTCATATATAGTGTGATTTCTTCGCCACCTCGTACCGGCTTGGGTAGACGCACCTTCATGAGCGAACGGTCGCCTGCGTTACCGTCATCTGGCTGCACATATTGGATGCGGTGCATGAGAGATAAACCGTCTTCTGTTTTTAGTTCAGTCAGCGTCATGGAGCCAAAGCCGTCTTTGGGCATGGTGTCTCCGCGCAGCTTTCCACCGGATTCCTTCATAAAGGTGGTTTCCATGGAAGAGAAGGCATTCGGGTATAGATGAAGATACAGATCATTCACGGTTTTCTTGCCCGGATGTTTCCAGGTCAGTGTCTCAGTGCCTCGCAAAACCTGTCCCTTTTCCAGAGATACATCAATGTGGTACTCTACCACCCGTTTGCTGAGGATTTCTGTAGCGGGTTGTGGAGGGTTCTTAGGCAGGTCAGGCAGGATGTTTGCCCCTAGAGGCTTGCCCATATTTGGGGCAAGCGCAGACTCAGATAGGGAGCCGTATAGTGGTTGGCCTATGGACTGCGGGTCGGATTGCGATTGGGGCTGCCAGGCAAACCATAACGTCCCTGCGAGGAGACCGAGGGCTAGTGTAGACAATAAAACGATTTTAGTGCGTGCTGGGGTCATACAATGGATACCTCCCGTTGACAAGCATCTACAGCATGTATATGTTTGCTTTCAGGAGATTATTAGTTAAAATATTTATAGTGTAGAATGAGTGTGAAGACGGAAAATGGAGGTCTAGTGACGCATGAGTGAAAATCAGCCGGACGGCAAAAAACAGATTGCACTGAACATTGTCAGTGGCAAGAGTAAACATAAGGGTTTCGGCGCAGGCTCAATCGACCTGAACAGCATGTCTCCGGTCATCATTGACCGAGGAGAGGCGAAAATTGATATCGGTGCCATGCATGCCAAAAGTAAAGTAGAACGTGGTATCAAGTTCTCTACGAATAAAGAGGATGTACCGAACGGACGCCAAGTATGGCTCGTATGGGTAGCCGTGGATCGTACGCCCGAAGGGCGTATGTACGGCGGTGCCACCGCCTGCGAGATGCTGATTGACGACGAAGCCAAACGCGGCTGGAAAATCCTCGCCGATCACGTCAACCGTATGGATTACGCGCTCAAGCGTCGTTTCATGCTGGATGATCTCGGCAGCGAAGATAAAGCAGCGCTCAAAAGCCTGCTAATTTCGCATAACGAGGAATGGTGGGACGCTTCGCCTGAAGAATTGAAGCAGGCGCTGGAAGGGTAGGCCAAGCGTTAACACGATTCCAGTGTACACAACTGCTTAAAGAGCAGTCGGCAGTAAGGTTCAGAAGTAGACCGATACCTTGATTGGGGGCGGTCTACTTCTTTTTCATGTAGGTAAGCAATGCTGAATGAACATGCCAAACATGATCATCAAAGAAATTGCTGGAAAATTATACTATAAAAAATCTGTTTTTAAGAGATAAAACACTTAAATCCGCAATTTGTTAGAGCAGCTCCAAGTTACATGAAAATTATTGTAAAAGATATGTAGTTATGAACTGATAGCTCCTTGACATCCTGGAAAGGCATTCACTATAATTCAGATAGAAATCGCTTCCACTCTTCTTTCTATTCATTTTGTGGAACCGGTTCCTTAAAAGATGTAGTTAAGTCCTATTCACTGTTTACGAATGTAATCTCTAAATAAGGTGGCATCGTTATGTTTAAATGGTTGAAAAAGAAGGCGGCTCCTCGTATTGAAGAATTCGAAATGATAGCACCAATCAAAGGAAAAGTGGTTTCCCTGGAGAAGGTTCCAGATCCTGCGTTCTCTACGAAAGCTATGGGGGATGGCATCGCTATTCATCCGTCTGAGGGTAGGGTCACCGCTCCTTTCGCGGGAAAAGTTGCCCATGTCATGGAGAAAAGCAAGCACGCTCTGATCATTGAACATGAATCCGGCGTACAAGTTTTGATACATGTCGGGATTAATACCGTCTCTCTCAAAGGACAAGGGTTTAATCCTCATGTCCAAGTAGGAGATAGCATTAAAGCTGGGCAATTATTGATGGAGTTTGACCTGGATGCGATTCAACAGGGTGGATTGCCTGTAATTACGCCGGTAATCGTTCCAGATGGGCAAGAGATGATCAGTCATGTGGAAATCTTGGAAGGTACATCTGAAGAGGCAGATGTACCCGTATTAAGAGTTCACTTAAAAGCCTAGTTCTCATTCAGAAAAGACTAACCAGGAATTCCTGGTTAGTCTTTTCTTTAGATGATTCACTGACCAGTCAAGGGGTGGGTACGACCATGTAAATCAAAGGTTAGGATTCATATATTTCAGATATCCGCTGATTACAATTGCCTTCGTACAGCCCTCCATGAAAGCAGATCACTTTTTTAATATCATATCGCAGCAGGTTTTTAAGAGATTCTTTGGCCATATTGAAATCACGGCAGTATTGCGGGTCTGGAGCCAATAATTTGCCGTTTACTACGCGTAGAGCATCTCCTGCAATCAGGGTTTGGCTGGATCTATGATAGAAACTTAGGTGTCCTGGTGTATGTCCGGCAGTATCTATAACTATGACCCCTCCACAGAAGGGCAATTCCTCTCCGGCAACGATGGTGGAGTTCACGATAGCCTTCGGGGGATTTTCAAGTGTACGCCGGAATGCGTGTCTCCACTCTACCGGGACGGATTCGGGCATGGAGCTTACAGCATGATCTATTGCTTCTGGAGTCAGCTTTATAAGCTGTTTTTCTCCCTGTATATAGGGCTTTTCGATAGAACTGGCTAATATTTGAACTGGGGATGAAGAAGCCCGGACTATATCTGCTAAACTGCCGATATGGTCAAGGTCCTGGTGTGTTATTAATATGGAGGTAAGTTTATGGATTGCTAATCCGGTGTCTAGAATAGCCTCATGTAAAAGTGAGAGTTGCCCGGGGTAAGCCGTATCAACTAAAATCATGTTATCTTCGTCCCACATTAAAGTCGGGTGAATACTCTCTATACTTCCCATAATGTTAGCAGAAACCTGGAGCATGTGTATTCCCTTGTCTAATTGCATCGAATCCCTCCCATAAGAGTTGATGTAATACAAAGGAATCGTATCATTAAATAAAAATATGTAAACATATATTATATCATAAAAATAATTATTTGTAAATATGTATAATTTTAAATTTGTGTGACAGTTAGGAGTGATGACGTGAAGAGAATTTATTTTGTCAGACATGCCCAAGCAACAGGACAGGAACCAGATGCCCGACTTACCGATGAGGGTACCCGACAAGCTGAGCAGTTGGTTGATTTTATGGAGAATGTAGGTGTGGAATATATTGTGTCCAGCCCGTGGAAACGGGCAGTGCGAACCATTCAGCCCTTGGCTGAACGGAAACAGTTGCAGGTGTATACTGATGTACGTCTTCAAGAACGGGTACTTAGCCATGAGCATTTGGATCATTGGCTGGACGTGCTGGAACAGACCTATTTGGACGAGGACTTGAAGCTGGAGGGAGGGGAATCATCCCGTGAAGCAGTAGATCGAGGAATCCAGCTTGTTCAGGAGCTTATAGAGCGGGCGGAAAAAACGGTTATCATTGTAACTCATGGAGCTTTACTATCTCTTCTCATTCGACATTACGATCCGCAGTTTGGGTTTGAGGACTGGAAAAAGCTTTCGAATCCCGACGTGTATTTGCTAGAACTGAAAGAAGCAGAAGCCAAGATTCACAGAGTGTGGAATACGGGTTGAAATAAATAAAGCACGTTCACATAAGTGCAGAATGGAATCGAAAGGGGAGGCGCATGTTGAAGGCAAACCGTTTTTCAGAATTAGAAAAGGCGTTGTTTCAAGCTTGGTCTTTGGAGTCTAGCTCTAAATGGACAGCAAATAATCCTGCGGCTGGACAATGTGGTGTCACAGCGCTTGTCGTTCAGGACAGGCTTGGCGGCGATATTTTGAGGACAGGGCTGGATAGTGGCTGGCATTATTACAACCGCATTGGTGCGGACATTATAGATTTTACGAGGTCGCAATTTTCAAGCCTTCCACAGTATCAGCATGTACACTCCAACCGGGAAGAAGCATTCTCAGACACCAATGCAGAGCAGTATGCAGCCCTAAGTCAGAGATTAAAGGAATTTCTAAACGAAGAAGAATAAGGGGATTTAAATCTGGATGCAGTCATAAAGGCGTGATTTTTGAACCTGATCCAATGGAAGGTACTTTTTGTTGCCCAATATACATTAAAGAACTGAGTAATCAGTAAAATTCTTGAAGATAAAAGCTGTATTTACGTTATAAAATGAGCTATACTGAGGTAAGAATAGTAAGGAGTCGTGCGCCAACACGACTCCAGTGTACAACCACTGCTTAAAGAGCAGTCGGCAGTAGGGTCCAACAATAGACCGTTACCTTTGTGGGGGGCGGTCTATTTCTTTTTCATGTAGGTAAGCAATGCCAGAATGAACATGCCGAACATGATCATCAAGGAAATCGCGTCTTTAACCTCCATGGGCATCACCTCCCTTCGGGGAGACTAGCCGACCGCCCTTTTAGCCGTATGCCGCACTAGAAAAGTATACCATAAATCGAACGTTTTTGAGATATTAATTACTTAATTGCGTATTTTTTTGGAGAGTACTATAAAATAAACTCTAATGCAGCCAATGGTTTGGAATGCTTAGAGAAGGGGGCAGTTTGGTTTTACAATTGCCCTTAGCCGAATTTAATTGCGCCTGTGTAAGAAAGATACTTCCTTCCAGATTGGCCCCACCTAAATCAGCATCTCTAAAATCCGTACCGATTAAGTCTGTCATTCTCAGGTCAGCCTCTCGCAAATCAGCAGCAATCAGTAAAACTCCTCTCAGGTTGGTACCTCTAAGATTAGCGCCTCTTAAATTAGCCCCGATAAGGTCTCTACTTCTGATTTTTTTACTATATTTATTGTGCTCTATGTTTTTCTTAACTTTTTCTCGTACTAACTCACTTGTTTGTAAAAGTAAATCATTGACTAACGCCCTATGGGTTGGTACGTGAAGATCTATGAGGGATTTTGGATCTTGATCCGTAAGCTGCTCGGTTTTCGCCAAAGCTTTTTGTAAGTCTGTATAGATGGGATGAGTTTCTTTTAAGTTAAGGGCTTCATTTAGGTAATAAAGCATCTCATGAAGCTGTTGCATGATGGGAAATATATTGAACATTTCCTCAGCTATTGCCGGATCGTCTCGCCAGCTTTTTCCGTTGTATGTAACTTGGGAAATTTTTTGACCTGCTCCAAAGCAATCATATACCGTACAGCCTCGCAAGCCGTTATTTCTTAGGTTCTTATGAATATCACAACGATAATCCGCTTTTAGGTTTTGACAAGGAGTTCCTCCATCCTTATTAAAAGCAAAATCAGCTGATTTTGCATAAGGCAATGCTACACAGCATAAACCAAAACATTGTTCACAATTTGCACTATACAATAAACACACATCCTTTTACTGGCACCTACTAAATGTAATATTACCAAAAAGGATGGAGCATGGTCTATTGTTTTTCTATAGACTTCTAGAGTCTGCTGGATCGTTTAGAGAAGAAATTTAGTCTTTTGCCAAATTCAATTGCCATGAGACTCCGTATTTATCTTCAACCCAGCCAAATTGTTGGCTTACGGGAGAGGCTTCGAGGGGCATTAGAACTCGGCCTTCCTGAGATAGCTGGTCAAACACGCTGTGAATTTCTTCTTCCGAATCGCAGGTGACGAATAGCGATAGAGCTGGGGTAAAAGGGTGTTTGTCCTGATGGTTATAGTCTATAGCCATAAAAGTCTGCCCTTTGAGGTTGAATACGGCATGTAACACGGTCCCATCTTCCTGATGAAAAATGCTCATGATACCAGACGGTTTAAATACAGAGGTATAATATTGCATGGCTTCTTCTGCTTGACCAGAGAACATGAAAAATGTTGTGATTTTTGGACTGGAATCATGCATAAGATCAACTCCCTAGACTGGATCGTAGATGGTAACATCTTTCCTCTTTTCTAATAGAAATATTCAGCATTAGAGAATTGCTTTATGAAGAAATGCACTCGTGAAAGGAGAAAACAGGATGATGGACGCGACAGCAAGGCTTATGGATATGTTCGGCTCAGGCAAGAAGCTGGACGCCAGCATCATTTCCGCCTATACGGATATGGTTGTTCAATATGGGACCATGGAGGATGCCTGGGAGTTATACAGGCTTTTTGTAGAAGATCCCCATCATTATATCAGGGGGTTGCTCCTCCAGCCGATTATGAGATGCGGGGATGTTACTTTGGCGCAGGATATGTACGAGCGTTACGTTCGAAATCAGGCATCCCCAGAACATATACCTGACGGTGTGCTGTATGTGCTAGGTTATTTGGGTTATGTGGAAGCTGCTGTTGATCTTGTCGCTTTGGTGAACGGACCGTATGGAGCTATGTCTGTGGATGCCTGTTTGGGACTGGTACATCTTCCATGCGAACCGTATCGTGAACAACTGGCGGCTGAATTGGAAAAAGCGCTGAATCAGAATTTGTTTAATGAATTCTTACCTCTGTTAAGTTTCAAATGCACGACTGAAGATATGATTCCGCGATTGGTACATTGGGGAGAGCAACATGCTTCCGTAGACTGTAATGCAGGAATTATTGCTGGAATAGCATTGTTTGGAGAAGGGCAGAAGGATACGATTCGTTCTATCCTGTGGAATCCGTTTTGGGAGGCTCATGGAACGGCTACAGGCAGTTGTGTGTGGTCTTATTTTGCTATGCAGCATGTAGGCCTAACCTTTAGGGAGCTTATTCAGGATATAAAAAGCTACGATGCATCCAAAGAAGATGTACAGGCATTGGAATACCGTTTGGACGTGCTATATGAGATGTTGGAACTCAAGCTAAGCTATACAGCGCGACCGATCCGGTTCGCTCGCAGCAATGAGGAATCATTTGGTCAGCTATATAGCGATTTGTTTAGCTGGTCTAACGAACATCACGATGACTCTATGATAGGCTGGATGAATGAACAGTTGGGGGGTGAGCACCGACTGCTGGAACGATTTCATGAGCTAAGGAAACGAGTCGAGATTAAAATGGTGCATGAAATTGAGCTGGAGCATGTTCAGAAAGGGATAATCGTATCTGGAAATTATAATTTTTGATGTAAAAGGACGAAATAGCGAAGTTCGGCGGCGAAATGGGGATTCGCCCAGTCCGCGGGCTGATGTCCCGCATAGGATACATCAGCCTAGAACACAAGGAGTGAAACACATGTCTTTATTGCCACAAGTTCCTTTTGGAACGCAACCGGGTACTCCGGGTCCATTCACGCCGTCAGGTCCTTCGATTCCACAATTTCCCGATATGCAGGATTCGTTCCCGTCTCCGATAGGTCCGCCACCAGGCCCAGGATCATTTTCGCCACAGCCGTTCTCACCGCCGCCGCAAGGGCCGTTCGGTCCGCAAGGTGGACAGCAAACTCAAGCACCAACTTCCCCACCACCGCAATTTACGCCACCGAAGCCGCTAGTTTCGGCCTATGCGGTTGACCCTGGAGCCATCTTCGGTTGTTTGTTCCGCAACACGTTTGTATGGCTGACGAACGGAGAGCGTTTTTGGCTGTACCCTGTCTTTGTAGGCAGGACATCGGTAGCGGGTTTTCGGTGGAGTGGTCGTTTTTGGTTTTATTATGGTGTAGACCTCAACCGTATTGAGTCGTTTAGCTGTTATTGGTAATAGCGCAGCTTTAGGGAAGAGCGGGGTTTAACGGGATGATGGCTGATAGCACTGGCAAGAGAGCTAAAATGGGCAAATGAGATAAGTAAAGCAAAGATAAAAAGACTGGGAGAGCGCTCATGGCGTTTCCCAGTCTTTTTTTGCTATTAATCCATCCACCATCGTTTAAAATTGCCCCACCACGATTTCTTTTCAGCTTGTCGCTCCGCTTGGTCGGTTGGTGTGGCTGCCGGTGGGTTATCTTGCCCCGATAGCGTCTCCTTCGGCTCCGTGCCGCTGACGAATACCTCCAGCCGCTTGTCCGGGCTGTCCGGTGCAGCCAGCTTGCCGCTGGCCGGGTCAATATAAGCGCTGACTACGCCGTCAGGGATAGGAAAGATTTTGGGTGGCACATTCTCCAGCGCTTTCTCCGTATATTGCGCAAAAATCGGAGCCGCCCGTCGGGCATCCTGTGTGCTGATGTCCTTGCCCTTGTCATAGCCGACCCAGACAGCGGTGGACAGTTCGGGGGTAAAGCCGACCATCCACGCATCGGTGTTGGTCGTGCCGCTCTTGCCGGCAACCGGGCGCTTGATCAGCTTCGCGACCCGGTTGCCGGTACCGCCTTCCTCGAACACGCCTTCCATAAGGCGTGTGAGGACGTAGGCGGAGGCGGGCTTCACCACCTGCACGGGCGCGGCTTGGGGCGCTTCGTACAGCGATCGCCCGGCAGCATCGGTGATGCGCAGTACTGCCACCGGAGCCACCTTTTGCCCGCCGCTGCCGATGACCGAGAAGGCCGAGGCCATCTCGAACGGGCTGACGGGCGACACACCCAGCGCTAGCGAAGGTACGGGCTTGAGCTCGCTTGTAATGCCCATTTTGCTGGCGATGTCCATGACCTTATCCGTTCCCACCTTCAAAATGGTGCTAACGGCATAGATATTATCGGACGCCGCAATTGCGCGCCGAAGATCTATTTCGCCCAAATATTTGTCTCCAAAATTTTTGGGCTTATAGGTCTTGCGGTTGTTATCGTAGTGGAACAACGTCGGTCGGCTTTCGAACTTGGACGTACTCGTCAATTCGCCGGAATCCAGTGCGCTCAGATACATAATCGGCTTGAAGGCTGAGCCTGGCTGCCGGGTTGTGGCCAGCGCATGATTATATTGATTCCCAACATAGTTCGTTCCGCCGACCATGGCCTTGACATGTCCATTGCGCGGGTCCATGGAGATTAATGCGGTTTCCAGTCCGTTGCTGTTCTTCATGCCCTCGTTTACAGCCGCCTCGGCTGCTTGCTGCATGTGCATGTCCAGCGTGGTATAAATGCTCAGGCCGCCATGCTCAAGCACCCCTTCGCTAATCCCAAGCTGATGAGTCGCCAACTGGCGGACGTAATCGCGGAACCAGGGAGCGGTTTCCACTGTCCGGCGCTGGCTCTCGGGCCGCAGGGCTAGCATTTCCTCATAGGCCTTGGTGGCTTCAGCCGGTGTAATTTTGCCGATGAGCGCCATGGAGTCCAGTACAATTTTCTGCCGATCCTTTGCATTTTTCATATGATTATACGGTGAATAGTAGGTCGGTCCTTTCGGAATACCCGCCAAAAGGGCACTTTCGGCCAAATCCAGATCCTTTGCGGATTTACCGAAATACATTTGCGAAGCTGCTTCAATGCCATAGGCGCCATGACCATAGTAAATTTCGTTCAAATACATTTGCAGTAGCTCATTCTTGGTGTACTTCATTTCAAGCTGTGCGGTATAGATAGCCTCCTTGGCCTTGCGCGTCCACGTTTTCTCATGAGATAAGTATAGATTGCGTGCAAGCTGCTGAGTCAGCGTGCTGGCCCCTTGCGACATATCCCAGCGGGTCAGATTAACGATTACCGCCCGGCCCAGACCTTTGAAATCAAAGCCAAAATGATCGTAAAACTTCCGATCTTCCACAGCCAGGGTAGCTGCAATCAAATCGGGTGAAATGTGATCAAGCTGGACCGGAATGGATTCTTTGCCTCCAGCAGAGAAAGTGGCGATGACTTGCCCCTGACTATCGAGCAGACGTGAATTCCGATCCGTATCCGCGAGCGGAAGGCTGGTCGTGTACAAATAGGCGAGCAGGATGCAGGCGGCGATGACCGTCAGAATCGTGAGAGACATCAGTCCTTGAAAGCATCGAAGCCAAAGAGGTTTGCGCTTGGGGGATCGTCCGGTCGTATCGGTCATCATGCCACCTCCTTCCATAGTTGATGTTCTCAGTATAGTCAATCCGAAAGCGTCTATTCATCAGATACACATACGTGTCTATTTTAAACAAGGTTAAATCTCCAAATTGCTTTTGCAGCTCATTCAGGTATCACTTATAATGCAAAAAGTGTGAAATTCCAATGTGTTTGGTACAATAAATATAGCAAACTTGGCGTTTGCGTGTTACTGATATAAGGAAAGTCAACGTTTATGCTACCGGATTGCCGGACACATACTCTGATCAGAAAGAAGGTTGGAATGATGGACTTGTGGTTTACAGAGAAGCAGACTCCCTCTTTCGGCATTACAGCAAAAATCAAACAAACCTACGTCTCCGAGAAAACAGATTTTCAGGATCTGGCTATGATCGAGACAGAGGAATTCGGCAATATGCTTGTTCTGGATGGCATGGTGATGACAACGGTTAAGGATGAATTTGTGTATCACGAAATGGTAGCACATCCGGCCTTGAATACACATCCGAATCCGAAAAAGGTTTTGGTTGTGGGTGGTGGCGATGGCGGCGTTATTCGTGAGGTCATCAAGCACCCTGAAGTGGAAAAGGCTGTATTGGTGGAGATCGACGGTAAGGTGATTGAATATTCCAAAAAATATTTGCCTGAAATTGCCGGAAAGCTGGACGAGCCTAATGTGGAAGTGCTGGTCAATGACGGATACATGCACATTATTGAACACAAAAATGAATACGACGTCATTATGGTCGATTCGACGGAGCCCGTAGGTCCGGCAGCCCCGCTGTTCGAGCGCGGGTTTTACCAAGGTATTTTTGAAGCATTGAAGGAAGACGGCATTTTCGTTGCGCAAACGGATAATCCTTGGTTCAAGGCAGACCTGATTCAGAAGGTTAACAAGGATGTGAAGGAAATTTTCCCGATTGTGCGTGTATATGGTGCGAACATTCCAACCTATCCGAGTGGTCTTTGGACATTCACGTTGGGTAGTAAGAAGTATGATCCGCTCGAAGTAGACGAAAACCGAATTCCAGAGATGGACACCCGATATTATAGTCCGCGTTTGCACAAAGCGGCGTTTGTACTACCTAAGTTTGTAGAGGATTTAACGAAGTAAACATTTTAAGAAAAAGCGTCTTAGTGGTCTTTATTGCCTGTTTTTGGGTGGAAAGGAGCGCTATAGGCGCTTTTTTGTGTTGAATAAGATTTAAAAATGGCCATGAAAGCATACTGGACACTGAATTTCCTTTTAAGATAAAAGAAGGAAATTTAAGGGTGTGTGTAGAATATACAAAAAACCAGACATTTAACAGATTTGTAATGTCAACAGGGACGGTTTGGTTATGGAAATACATAAATCGGCGATGTACCAAAGAGGGGGAAACTTTTTTGATCAGACGCTCTTTTTATTACCTGTGGGGGTCTCAGACGATCTCCAATGTAGCAGATATCATCTACATGTTGAGTGTAGTGGTATTGGTGTTCAGTTCAAGTAATTCCTTAATGACGACTATTTTAATCCCGTTGTTCCGATTGTCTGCCCAAGTGCTTAGTGGGCTCGTTGCACCGATCGTCCTCGGCCGATTTCGGCTAACACGCGTGTTGTTATTTTCCCAGTTTGGTCAGTTTGTCATTTTTACGCTACTGCTGCTTTATTTGTGGATCGTACCTGAGCAGAGGTCGTTTCTATTTATTTTTGTGATGGTGTTTGGTATGTCTTTTCTGGATGGCTGGACAAATCCTGCACGTAATGCGCTTGTACCCCGTTTGGCTACGGGTGAAGGGCTAATGCGTGCCAACGGCATGGTAGCGGTCAGTGATCAGGTGGTCAGGTGTGCAGGCTGGGCGCTGAGCGGAATTATTGTGGCTTGGCTGGGTTCCCTGAATACGCTTGTGATTGCATCCTGTTGTTATCTCGTGGCTGTAACTGTCACGTCCTTCATTCGTGATCCGCTGGATCAGAAGGAATTAAGTCTTGAAGCTTCGGATTCCTCGACAAATGCAGTAGAGCCTGCAAAGGCAAAGGAAAAAGGCTCCCATTGGAAAGAGCTTGGGGAAGGCTGGACAATCATTTGGCACAACCGTCGTATTCGTTCACTGATGATCGTCGATAGTGTGGATAGTATCGGGGGAGTCTCCTGGCTTGGGGTATTTATTTTGGCCTACGTCAGCCAAGTGCTGCATCGGGATGCGAGCTGGTGGGGCTTTATGAATGCGTCCTTTTTCTCGGGCACAATTTTGGGTGGATTGATTGTCGTTGGCTTGGTCAAGCGCTTGCAAAAGAACAGCTTTTTATACATGCTCGGAGCGTTGCTGGTGTATGTACTGATTACAATTGTATTTGCGCTGAATACAATCCCCGTTGCTGCGCTTATTCTTTTTGCTGTATCAGGCTTGCCTGTTCAAATGGCGGGGATTATTCGCCGCACCTTGCTGCAAACCAGTGCACCGGCAGCCCAGCTGCCCAAAGTGATGGCGGGAATTGATGTGCTTACAAATCTTGCTTTCGGCCTGTCCTTGTTATTCATGGGCTGGTATGCAGACCGTTTCGGTATGGTGCAGGTGTATTTGTTGGCCGCAGCTATGACCACCATTGCTGTTCTGATCGGCTGGTGGTATCGACGTGATTTTCAGGAAAGCGAGCCCATTGACCACCCAACCGCTACGGGCGCTGGGATTTAAAATTGGGGTTCTCGTTAGGCGTGACAGCATTCATTGGATGAGTACATAATTAAATGCAGGTGTAAAAGTGAACGTGACGATTAGGTAGAATAAAAGCCTGCAATTCTCCTCAATTTTGCAGGAACACCACTGGAATAACGTTGACGGTGGTGTTCCTTTCATATCATATTAAATTAAATGGTATGTCTGTTGAGCAATATGTGCCATTCCTAATGTCAGGTCCGTTTGCTCGTGAGATATGTTTTGACGGCAGGAGGAGTGTAATTTATAAATTGCCGTAGGATTCCTTGCGGAGTAGTATCCGTAACTACCATCGCACGATATTTTTCCTGCATAAATTGTTCCTGAGCCATACGATCAAACAAGGAAATAAGAGGATCGTAATAATGGTTAATATTTAAAAGACCGCATGGCTTTTCATGCAAGCCTAATTGCGCCCATGTGAAAATTTCAAAGTATTCTTCCATTGTACCTGGGCCACCTGGTAAAACAATGAATCCGTCCGCAATCTCTGCCATTTTAGATTTTCGTTCGTGCATGGAATCAACAATGATTAATTCGCTCAGGCCATTATGTGCAATTTCACGGCTTTGCAAAAAGTGAGGGAGCACACCGATGACGCGACCTCCTGCATGAAGTGCCGCGTCAGCGACTGCACCCATTAAACCAACACTTGCTCCTCCATAAACCAGGCTTATTTCCTTTTCGGCAAGTGCCTTGCCCAGAGCAACAGCATGCTCTCGATAAATCTCAGACGCTCCATTACTGGAACCGCAAAAAACAGCAATGCTTTTCATATGAGATTCTCCTTTATGTATATCTTTTTGCAAGTTTTTGCTGGTGTGTTCGAAATATATCCTCCAAGGTGATGTCATACTTGTTGGCGATCACGATGAGATTACCCAGTACGTCTCCAAGTTCTTCAGTTAAATGCTCCTTGTTCTCCTCGAATGAACCATCGATCTCATCAGGCCGGTCTCTGCCAATCTCCAGGGCGCGAATAGCTCTCGCAACCTCCCCGGTTTCCTCTGCCAAGAAACCAATTCGGACGAAGATATCTAAATCCGACCAGTTTCTCTCCTGATAATATTGCTTGACCCACTTTTGAAATTCATTAATATCCATATTCAGCCTCCCAACTGAAACCCATGCATAGGTGTTGGCTATACACAAACCCTAAGGTTTAGATGAAACAGAAACGTTTGTTCGTGTTTTATTATATAATATAAGGGGGGGATTTATCAAAGAAAAATTAAAAAGCCGTTTGCTTAAAAAGCAACCGACTTTTTTAAAGAACGTTGACCTTAATGATCCGACCGTATCCGTTCAGTCTTTTAAGCTGTAGTGAACTGGCTGTTATAGAGCGAGGCATAGTGGCCCCCGCTGGCAAGCAGCCCCTCATGGGTACCGCTTTCGACGACATCGCCGTTTTTCATGTATAAAATCAAATCCGCTTCGCGGATGGTCGATAGTCTGTGGGCAATCACAAAGCTGGTGCGCCCGGCAATCATTTTCATAAATGCTTTTTGGATACGCGCTTCTGTCAGGGTGTCTATGCTGCTGGTCGCTTCATCCAGGATCAGCATAGGTGGATCGACGAGGATCACCCTCGCGATGGTGAGCAGTTGCTTTTGGCCTTGTGACAAGCTGTCGCCGGACCCGCTGATGACCGTATCGTAGCCATGAGGTAGTCGCTTGATGAAGCTATGCGCATTGGCAGCTGTTGCAGCCGCGATGACTTCTTCGTCCGTGGCCTCCGGCTTCCCATAAGCGATATTGTCCCGAATAGTCCCGCTGAACAGCCATGTATCTTGAAGCACCATACCAAAGTTAGTCCGCAGGCTGTCCCGGCTCATGTCGTTGATATTCACCCCGTCGATGGATATCGAGCCGCTGTCCACATCGTAAAACCGCATGAGCAGATTGACGAGTGTGGTTTTGCCAGCTCCGGTCTGCCCGACAATGGCCACACGTGTACCCGGTTTAACCTCCAGACTAAAGTTCGTAATAAGGGTACGTTCCGGGTTATAGGAGAATTTGACATGATCAAAAAGAATCGTACCTTTGCTGCGCTCCAGCTGTACGGCGTTCGATTTTTCCGGCTGCTCTGGCGGTGAGTCCAAAATCGCAAATATGCGCTGAGCAGAAGCCGTGGCTGCCTGGAACTGGGTGAGAACACCCGTTATTTCATTAAAGGGCTTGGCGAACAAATTGGTATAAATCAGAAAGCTCGACAACCCGCCTACCGAGATCCCACCCAAAATGATGGAGATACAACCAATCATGGCGGTGACTGAAAAAGTCATGTTGTTCACCAATCGGGTGGAGGGATTGGACAATGAACCGTAAAACTGTGATTTCACCCCGGCTTGGTACAACTGTTCGTTTCTAGCGGAGAATTCCTCCAACGAGCGGTTTTCATAATGAAAAGCGGTAACTACCCGTTGTCCGCCGATCATTTCTTCTACGTAACCGTTCAGGCTTCCTAGAATTTTGGCTTGTTCTCGGAACATACGCTGCGATCTTGTCGTAATGAACCGTGCCACACCATATGTGATCGGGGCAGACACCAATACAACCAATGTCATTATCGGACTAATATACAGCATGAGTACAATGGAGCCTATAATCGTAATAATCCCGGTAATCAAGGTGGAAAAGCCTTGCAGCAATCCATCCGACACAGCATCCATATCGTTCACAAAACGGCTAATGCTGTCTCCTTGCGGATGAGTGTCATGAAAGCTTAATGGAAGGATATTAAAATGATCAAATAACTCCCGCCGCATATCATTTACGGTCTGAAAAGCAATACGGTTCGTCAAATACGTGAGCAGCCAGCTAAACAGACTGCCTACAACATATACAATGCCTAATCCAGCTAGAATCTGTGCAATACCTTTAAAATCCACCGCTCCCTTATCCACCATGTGGTCGATAGCTTGACCAATCATGTAGGGGCCGATCAGACTGGCAAGCACGCTGAGAATCGCACTGACGATGACCCAAAATGTTGTTTTTTTATATTGACCCACATAGGTTAACAATCTTCTCCAGGTTTCCTTGCCACTCATTGGTCTACCTCCTGCGTTGAGAGCTGGGAATGATTAATTTCTTGATATACTTCTGAGCTGCTCATCAACTGTTCATGTGTGCCAATACCGACAATCCGTCCCTCATCAAACACAATGATTTTATCAGCATGCTGTACGCTGCTTACTCGTTGCGAGACCAGCAGGACGGTCATGCTGGTGCTATTTTCCCGTAGCGATTTACGGAGGGCGGCGTCAGTAGCAAAATCAAGTGCGCTTGAGGAGTCATCCAAAATGAGAATTTGCGGATTGCCGACAATAGCTCTGGCAATGGTAAGTCGCTGCTTTTGTCCTCCCGACAGATTAAGCCCCCCTCGGGTGATCGGAGCATCGAATTTCTCCGGCAAGTTGGAAATGAACTCATCCGCTTGAGCGATTGCTGCGGCTTGAGCGACTTCCTCATCGGTGGCGTGTTCATGCCCCCAACGGATATTATCCGCTATCGTTCCAGTGAACAGCAGCGCCTTCTGAGGAACAATTCCGATTTTCTGCCGCAATTGCTCAAGCTTATACTGCCGTACGTCGATGCCATCGACCTGTATACAACCCTCTACCGCATCATAGAAGCGGGGAATAAGATTCACAAAAGTGGATTTGCCCGAACCTGTCCCTCCGATGATGCCGACCGTCTCACCGGGGTAGATGTTTACGACTACATCACTAAGTGCCAGTTGTCCTGTCTTGTTGTATCCAAAGGAAACATGATCAAAAGAGATGGATGGTACAGCGCCATGCCCACTTGTTCCCTCCCTGTCTTTAGAGGTAGAAGTAGCAGCAGTGTCGGAAATCGAAGCTTGCGTGTCTAGGACCTCCTGAATCCGCGCTGCTGAAGTGGCAGCCTTGGTGAACAAAATAATTAAATTGGTCACCACAATCAGAGCTAATAAAATTTGCGTAATGTAATTAATAAAGGCAATAATCTCCCCTTGTGTAAGAGATCCATATTGGATATGGATGCCGCCGATCCACAGGATTGCAATAATAGCTCCGTTTACCACCAGCAAGGTGGCAGGGCTTAGCAAAGCAGAAATACGTCCGACACGAATAGCGGTCTGAGTCAGGTCATCCGAAGCGGCGTTGAATTTAACTCGCTCAGCTCCTCTTTTGGCAAATGCGCGTATAACCCGTACGCCTGTAAGATTTTCGCTTAGCACCAGGGCGATATTATCCAATTTTTTTTGATACCGACGATACAGTGGTGAAGCCTTCGTAATGACCACATACAGGATCAAGGCTAGAACCGGTGTAGCCGCCAACAGCACCAAAGCCAGGCGGAAATCCAGGATCATTGACATGATAATAGCCCCGATACAAATAAAAGGAGCACGTATGACCAGACGAATCAGCATCGCTACAGCGGTTTGAAGCTGATTGACATCATTCGTAATCCGGTTGATGAGCGATGGCGTACCGAACTTATCGAGATCAGCATAAGAAAACGATGAAATATGCTTAAACATCGTATTGCGCAGCGTAGTTCCGAATCCTTGAGAGGCACGGGCTGCGTAAAACTGACACACTAATGAACTGCCAAAGCCCAGTATAGTCATGAGTAACATCAAAAGACCCATCTGCCAAACATAATGGGTGTCTCCTTTACCTACACCATAATTGATCATTAAAGCAACCATAGTAGGCAGCAATAGTTCCAAGATGGCCTCAATCAGTTTAAATAGAGGCCCAAGAATCGTTTCCTTTTTATAAGGTTTCAAAAAAACAGCAAATTTCAGCAAATAAACCATCACCTAACCTAAATAATGTATATAGCCTCATGCCGCAATAGCATATCTGAATTTGATTATGTCATATCCCCAACCATATGAATAATATTTAATATATATTAGAGGTATAGGTTTTACATATATCAGCACCGGAGGTCATAATGATGGAGTTGAGACATCTCAAGTATTTTTTGGCGATCGCAGAGGCCGGGCAAATTACAGCGGCAGCCAAAAAGCTGCAAATCGCGCAGCCTCCCTTAAGTCAGCAGCTCATGCAACTGGAGGAAGAGCTTGGTGTAAAGCTCGTGCATCGAGGCTCGCGAAGCATCCAATTGACGGAGGCTGGCATCATTTTGCAGAACAGGGCCAAGCAGATTCTGGAGCTGACAGATGCCACAACGAGAGAAATTAACGATTTTGCCTTGGGGCTGAAGGGTACGCTCACCATTGGAACGGTCTCCTCTTCCGGCGCAGCCCTAATGAAAGACAGGCTTTCCGAATTTCATAAAACCTATGCGGGTGTAAAATTTGAAATTCATGAGGGGAATACCTTCAGGATTCTCGATCTTTTGAACAAAGGAATTGTAGAGGTCGGTATCGTCAGAACCCCTTTTAATACCACCGATTTAGGGTGCAGATATGCGTCCTCCGAGCCGATGATCGCAGTGATGACAGAAGAACATGACTGGAAACCCGAACAGAAGACCATCCCGTTGTCTGACTTGAAAAACAGGCCGCTCATCGTATATCGCCGCTTTGAACAATTGATACACGATACCTGTATAAAGCATGGCTTTGAGCCAAATTTCTTTTGCAAAAACGATGATGCTCGCACCACGCTTCATTGGGCTAATGAAGGGCTGGGGATCGGTATGATTTCGCGGTCTGCGTTGTCACTCGGAAGCAATAACCAGTTAATCGTTAAGGAAATTATGTGTGAAGAATTGCATACGCGTGTGGCGGCTGTCTGGATGAAGGATAAATACATGTCTTCTCTAGCCTCTCGATTCATTGAAAGTTTTAGCCAAGCATCTGATGGAGCTGACTTAAGGTAGCTAAATTTTTTGGATGAAAGCATCTTTTTGTAAAAACTCATTTGAATTGCAATCGGGAACTGGATATAGTAGTACAGTAGGATAGCAATAGAATGGAGTTTGAATACATGCCACATAATGCAAAGGTCCGAATCCGTCTTCATAGTCATCATGACGGAGAAGATGTGGTACAGGAACTTCCCGGAGAAGCGATTGTGCGTGGGAAGCATCTATATATAAGGTACGATGAGCCGCAAGAAAGTCCTGAGGGCGGTACGACACGGAACACAGTCAAAATCGGACCGGATGAGCTAAAGCTGATTCGTCACGGTGAGGTACAATCAGAGCAGTCGTTTGCGCTGGGACGCAGGTTGCCTGGATTTTACCGCTCGCCTTATTTAAACCTGAACATGTCTGCGCATACGCAGAAGCTCGATATTCGGATGGATGGATTCAGCGGGCATGTGAGCTGGACCTATGATCTGTACGTATTTGAGGATTTCTCGGGGCATTTTGCCATCAGTTTGCATATACAGGAGGAGCAATAATCATGACAAGCAATCCACTGGAACTTATTAATCAAAAGGTGACTTCAGCAATTGAGGCGGCGGTACTGGCTGCCGGAATCGTGAGCCGCGAAGAGCTGCCGACCATTACGCTGGAGGTGCCCAAGGACAAGTCACACGGTGATTTGGCTACCAACGTCGCGATGCAGCTCACCCGCATTGCGAAGAAGAACCCACGGCAAATCGCTGAAGACTTAATCGCGAATATGGATTTAGCTTCCGCTTCTATTGAAAGTGCGGAAATCGCTGGACCGGGCTTTATTAACTTCCGCCTGAACAAGAGCTACCTTTATGCAGTCATTGGACAAGTGCAGGAGCAGGGGGCAGATTACGGGCGTATACAGGAAGGTGCAGGCAAAAAGGTACAAATCGAGTTTGTCAGTGCCAATCCGACAGGTAGTCTTCACTTAGGTCATGCACGTGGTGCAGCCGTAGGGGATGCTCTTTGCAACGTGCTTGATTTTGCCGGATACAAAGTAACTCGTGAATACTACATTAATGATGCGGGCAACCAGATTTACAATATGAGCCGCTCTATTGAGGCGCGTTATTTGCAGGAGTTGGGACAGCCTGCGGAGATGCCGGAAGATGGTTACCATGGTGAGGATATCATCGGGTTTGCCAAGGAATTGGTGGCCGAAAAGGGCGATTCTTTGTTGTCCATGGAACCGGGAGATCGTGCTGCCTATTTCCGTGACTACGGTCTGGAAAAGGAACTGAACAAGATCAAGCGCGATCTGGAGCTGTTCCGTGTACCTTTTGACTCCTGGTTCAGCGAAACGTCGCTGTATGAAAACGGTGAAGTGCTTAAAGCACTGAATGAGCTGCGTGACCGTGAGGAGATTTACGAGAAGGACGGAGCTACATGGCTGAATACGACCAAGTACGGCGACGATAAGGACCGTGTCTTGATCAAAAATGACGGTACATACACGTACCTGACCCCGGATATCGCTTACCATCGCGATAAATATGCTCGTGGGTATGACACGATCATCAACATTTGGGGAGCGGATCACCACGGCTATATTCCACGGATGAAGGCAGCAATGGAAGCACTGGGCAATGACCCGGATAAGCTTAAAGTGCTGATTGCCCAAATGGTCAGCTTGTTCCAAAATGGGGAAAAAGTAAAAATGTCCAAACGTACCGGCAAGGCCGTGACGATGGAAGATCTGATGGAAGAAGTGGGCGTAGACGCGATCCGTTACTTCTTCACTATGCGCAGCATGGATTCGCACCTGGATTTCGACATGGATTTGGCGATTTCCACCTCCAATGAGAATCCAGTATTCTATGTGCAATATGCGCACGCACGTGCATGCAGCGTATATCGTCAAGCCGAAGAGCAAGGGATTGCTGTGCTGCCGTTGGCAGAAGTTGACTTGTCCAAGCTGACGGCTGAGCATGAATATGATTTGTTACGCAAAATCGGCGAGCTGCCGGAGGAAGTATCGGTGGCGGCTGCAAACTTTGCACCACACCGTATGATTCGCTATGTCTATGAGCTGGCTTCATTGTTCCACAGCTACTATAAGGCAGAGCGCGTCATCACAGAGGATGCCGCTCAAACGCAGGCACGCTTGGCGTTGTTTGGTGCGGTGCGCACGACCATTGCCAACGTACTGAAGCTGGTGGGCGTGTCTGCACCGGAACGTATGTAAGCAAGCAACTTTAACATCATGACCTTGTAGTCATATAAATAATAATAAAAGGAACCGTTCGATCACCCTCAACAGGGTGGCGCCTCGGTTCCTTTTTATGTTTGATTAGCTTAGTAGCGTTCCAGTACCAAATTCGTTTTCAGGGAATCGGCGGGAACCAGCCATCCTTTGGATTGCAGCAAGTTGATCAGCTTGGTGCGGTTGCTGGCGGCAGTGTTGTAGTCCGAGGTTTTAAAAGAAATTTCGATGATGGTATCTGTACCGGACCCGTTTGCACTACGGATAGGCCAGACTTCGATGTCGGTATCCAGTCCTTGGAAGCTGCCTTCATATTTGCTGACCTGTACCGGACCGCGTACTCTGGAGTCTGCCAGAGTTTTCTTGCCCCAGTTGCTGGATTTCCAGTTTTGCAGCTTGCCCGGAAGATTGTCCAATAGTTGCTTTAACGCCTTATCCGGGGAAGGAAGAGTTAATCCTTTGGAAGCGTTTGTTTTCTTATCATTGGAAAAGCTCAAAGTCTGTTTGCTATAACCCCAGTCTACCTCGGCATCATAGTTATCGTCGGATGCGCTAAAACCTTCTTTATTGGCTTGGGTGAGAGCCGCGTCGATATCTCCGTTCGTGACTGTGTACCGCTTCTTGTAGGTTAACTCATAATTCTTTTTATCCTCTTTTTTGCGAAATCTCACGTTCCAGCCCTCGTCATTCAATTGCAATGAATTTGTATCAAAATACTCGACGCTCAATCGTTGCGCATCGTTGCTAATTTGAAACTCGTCCACGATGCCACTTTTTAATGAGCCATCCGCATTGAGCACCTGAGCCGTATCCAGTAGCAGCTTCACCTCATAGCTTGGTGTGGAATTGGCGGCGGCTTGTACCGGTTCTGCTCCTTTCCATCCTGTTACGAGCAGCACTGCACTCAGAGTTACTACCGACATCAATTTGGTGATACGAAGACCTGTTTTCATTTCATCCTCTCCTGTTCGTCCGAATAGGTTACACGCTACACTTTACGGGTGTATTGTCAGTCGTATGTCAAAGCAAGAAGGTACTCTGGTAAAAAAATAACATAATTTCTATATGACAGGTAAGATTTAATCTTGGTTCCACGATAAATATTCGGTGAATCTGTGAATGAGCGCCGAACGATGGCGGTCTTTGTTGCTGACCATATAGATATACCGCTCAACAGACTGCCCCGGAATAGGTCTTACAACCAGTAAGCCCCGCTCAACCTCTGACTGAACGGCAATGCGAGAGACAAAGGAGATGTGTTCTCCCAGCATAACCGCCTGTTTGATGGCTTCCAGTGAATCCAACTCCAGATAGGAAGGAAGTCGCCGACTCCCACGCTCTAGCCATTTGTCGGTTACGTGGCGTGTGCTGGAATCCTTGCCATGTAATACGAAGGAGGAAGAAGCGATAAGCTCAGGCGTCAAATCGGTTTCATTGGCGAGCGGATGAGTGGGTGAGCAGATGAGCATCAGTTCATCTTCGCCCAAGGATTCTGAGAGTAGCGTTGGGGATTGAAACGGCTCTGCCGAAATGATGCCAAGGTCAATTTCGTGACGAGCGAGCATGTCCTTGATCACGGGCGCTGTCTTCACGGACAAGGCGATGTGAATGCCTGGATGCTCACGGGCAAAGCGGTGCAGCACAGCAGGGAGCAGGTAGGTAGCGGGCACATAGCTTGCACCAATACGTATACTTCCCCGCTGGAGCGTATCGAACTCGCGGACGACTCGCTCAGCTTCAGCAGCCAGTGCATTAATTTTGGTGGCATAGTGCAGTAGCGCATTTCCAGCATCCGTCAGGATGATTTTGCCCATACGTGTGTCAAACAGCTTTACTCCGAATTCACGCTCCAAGTTTTTCATATGAAAAGTAACGGTTGGTTGCTTTAGGCCAAGAAGCTCGGCGACCGTGGTAATTTTATGGTGCTTATTCAGCAGTTCTACAATATGTAACTTCAGAAGACTTAAATTCACTTAGAATGCCTCGCTTTCAGTTAATCGAACAATCATGCCTATTTGTATGGGTATCAGCATCAATCCCCTCTATATAGATTAAATCTATGAGTGTTAACACAATTCATTGAAATAATTAATTTTGTTTTAACTTTCCAATAACACAGGTTGCGAATTCAAGTTTTACACTGGGGTCAGTCAGAAGAACAGGCAGGTAATGCGATGAATCAGGATCTATATATTCACGGATTAAGTAAAACCTTCAGCCAAATAACAGCGCTGCATGAGACGAATCTAGTCGTACGTCGGGGCAAATTCACAACACTGCTTGGACCATCCGGCTGTGGGAAAACAACGCTCTTGCGCTTGATTGCTGGTCTGGAGACACCAGATACCGGCACAATCACGATGGGAGAGGAAATTCTTTTTTCAGCTGAACGCAAAAAGGATATTCCCGCCCATCTCCGCCACTTTGGTATGGTCTTTCAGGATTTCGCTCTGTGGCCGCATATGACAGTGTTTGAAAATGTGGCCTTCGGCCTGCGTGCGGGCAAGCGGGAAAAAGGGTTCGCCAGTGCCCGAGACAAGGAACTGCGGACAGTGGTGCTGGAGGCGCTCGACATGGTCAGATTGTCAGGTATGGAGGATCGGTATCCTCATCAGCTGTCTGGTGGCCAGCAGCAGCGGGTTGCCTTTGCAAGAGCAGTTGCTATCCGGCCTCGACTGGTTTTATTCGACGAGCCGCTCAGTGCATTGGATGCTGTGCTACGGGAGGAGATGCGCATTGAGATGATATCGCTTGTGCGCGATCTGGGGCTGACCGCCCTATATGTCACCCATGATCAGATCGAGGCCATGTCCATGTCTGATGAAGTGGTTGTTATGAAAAGTGGACATATTTTGCAGACCGGAACACCAGAGGTGATCTATGGTTGCCCAGCTCATCCAGAGGTGGCGAGGTTTATCGGCAAATCCAACTGGCTGGAGTCGGAACGGACACTGTTTCGTCCTGAACATGTCCGTTGGGAACAGGAGCAAGCGGATCAGCAAGCTTTTACAGTAGAGATCCTGCATGTCAGCTATGTCGGCGATCGTTATGAAATTCGTATACTAGCCGAGAACGGCGAGCAATGGACTGCATATCATTCCATCCGCTTGCCCATAGGTCAACAAATGCACATTTGGGTATCACCGCAACACATCCACCAACTTGAAGCATAGGGAAAAGGGGTATATATATGATGATGAATAGGCATGTTTTTCGTACAGGATGGAAAAAAGGGACGATGCTCGCATTAACATTGACTTTTGGACTCGCTGTGGCGGGTTGCGGAACAGCAACGCCATCCAAGGATGGGGCGCCAGCTAATGGATCAGCAGGACAAGCGGAGGCAGCATCCACCGATCAGAAGCTGGTGGTCTACAGTGCAGGCCCGGATGGACTAGCGAAAAAACTGGTAGCAGGATATGAGGCGCAGAGCGGTGTTAAGGTAGAGTTGTTCCAGGGAACGACAGGAAAAATTTTGGCCCGCATGGAAGCCGAGAAGACGAATCCGGTAGCGGACGTGGTTGTGCTGGCATCGCTTCCGTCTGTACAAGGCTTAAAAAAGGAAGGACTCACGCTGCCTTACCCGGATGCCAAAAACGCAGACAAGCTAAATCCAGACTGGTCCGATAAAGAAGGGAACTATTTCAGCACCAGTGCTTCTGCTCTGGGTATTGCGTATAACACGAAGCTGGTGAAAACACCGCCAACTTCATGGGCTGATTTGGCGAAGCCAGAGTACAAGGATCAGGTTAATATTCCCGATCCATCCCTGTCCGGCTCAGCGTTGGATTTTATGACAGGCTATCTGAGCGCCAAGGGCGATGGAGGCTGGACGTTGTTCGAGCAGTACAAGGCTAACGGTGTTGCTATGGCTGGTGCCAATCAGGAAGCGCTGGACCCCGTGATTACCGGAGCTAAAGGTGTAGTCGTCGCTGCGGTCGATTACATGACTTACAAGGCTAAAGCCAAAGGTGAGCCGATTGATATCGTCTATCCGATAGAGGGAACAGTCATCAGCCCACGTCCTGCTGCAATCCTCAAGTCAACGCAGCATGAGCAGAATGCCAAGGCATTCATTGACTATCTGTTGTCGGACGAGGCACAGAAACTAGTAGCTGATGCCTCCTTACTCCCGGGCCGCACGGATATCAAAGCTGACAAGCGTGCCAACTTGGACGAGATCCCATTGCTGAAGACCAATTGGGAGTGGATGGGCGAGCACGGGTCAGACGTGACGGAGAAGTTCACGCAAATGTTCAAGTAAGCCGATGGGAGGCTTATCTGTTAAACACATCAGAGCGTGGTGTCTGACGCTGGCTCTGATTGCGCTTCTTTTCCTGATTGTGCTGCCGTTGCTGCAAATCTTTATCCAAAGTGTGTATGTTGATGAAAAATTTCAATGGGATGCACCTTTTCGAACGTTAGCTGCTTCACCATTTGCGGGAGTGCTATTCAGCTCGATTTGGCTAGGCATCTGTGTGATTGCAGGAACAACGGTACTTGCACTTCCGCTAGCCTGGATCATGTCCAACACTCGTCTTGCACACTGGCGCTGGTTGGATGTCGTGCTGCTGATTCCGTTTATGACCCCGCCCTATATCGGGTCCATGGGCTGGATTCTGTTTATGCAAAAAAACGGATATCTGGAGCAGTTGTTCCCGGACCTGTATTTCTTAACGCCGTCCTTCTTTAGCCTTGGTGGCATGGTGATGATCATGAGCCTGCATCTGTTTCCATTCCTGTACCTGCTGCTGCGCGGGGCGCTGGTGAGGATTGGCGGGAGCCTGGAAGAGGCGGGTGCCGTAATGGGCGGCGGCTTTCTGTACAGGTTCCGTCGAATCATTTTACCACTGCTGCTTTCAGCTTACGGAATGGGCGTGTTGCTCATTTTCGTTAAAACGATTGCCGAGTTTGGCACCCCTGCTACCTTTGGGCGACGTATCGGGTATGAGGTCATGACTTCGGAAATTCACAAATACATTTCCAGCTGGCCCATAGATTTTGGCAAAGCCACGTCAATGGCCTCGGTGCTGTTAACCGCCTGTCTGCTCATGTGGTATGCGCAATCGGTGATCAACCGAAAGTTTACGTACAGGCTGGTAGGTGGTAAAGGCTCGCGTCCGTCCCGTCTTCGTATATCCGGCTGGACTACGGGGCTGAGTGTTGCATTCATTCTATTGTTGCTTATTGCGTCCATTGGCATTCCTTATTTTTCAATTCTTTCAGCCTCAACGATGAAGCTGAGGGGAATGGGGCTTGCCTGGGATAATTTGACGCTCAACTCTTACAAGGAACTGCTGTCTTGGGGATCAGAGAGTATGGAGGCACTCCTGAACAGCGTATTTCTCTCTTTGGGCGCTTCGACGCTTGCTGTGGTGCTGGGTACTTGGTTTGCGCTTGTCATTGGCGGCTCACGCACGAGAATTCAACGGACGGTTGATGCATTTAGCTTGCTTCCGAATACGGTGCCAGGAATTGTTATGGTAGTCGGCCTGATTTTGTGGTGGAACTCGCCGTGGATGCCGATCCCGTTGTATAACACATACGGTATGGTCATTCTGACGTACGTTATCTTGTTTGTTCCTTATACGGTGCAGTATGTCAAAAGCGCCTTTACACAGGTGGACGCTGGCCTTTTTCAGGCGGGACAGGTATTTGGCGGGCGACCGTCTTATATATTCCGCCGGATTGTACTGCCGCTGATTGTACCGGGAATGCTCGCTGGTTGGATGATGACATTTACCATTGCCTCACGCGAATTGGTAGGATCATTGCTGATTTTGCCACCATCCATTCAGACGTCAGCAACCTACATATTTGCACAATTTGAACAGGGTCAGGTGTCGCTTGGGATGGCGATGGCTGTCATATCGGTCGGAATGACCACGCTGCTACTGATCTTCATGGAAAGCTTAAACTCGCGAAGAAAGTGGAAATGATCATGACCAAGCTTAGGATTTGGGGAGGGGCGGGCGAACATGGCCGTTCCTGCTATGTTTTTGAAGGAAAGCAGCATCGCGTCATGCTGGATTGTGGCGTGAAAAAGGAAGGAACCGGACAATATCCGGTTTTTCCGCCGCAGGAGGCGGAGAGACTGACCACTGTATTGCTGTCTCATGCACATGAGGATCATTCCATGGCACTTCCCTTACTGTACAAGTATGGATACCAGGGGGAGGTCTGGACGACCAAGGCCACTGCTGAGCAGTTAGGCTCCTATTTTCGCTCCTGGCATACTTATGTTGAATCGAGAGGGGCAGAACTGCCATACGACGAACAGAATATCCAATCCATTGCTTATCGCTATCTAGAAGATGAGGCGCCAGCAGGAGAGTGGCTTGAGGCTTGTCCGGGTATGAGAATCATGTGGGGACGCAGTGGACATTTGGCTGGTGCAGTATGGTATGTGGTAGAAATGGAAGGGAAACGGTTGTTTTTTTCTGGAGATTACAGCCGCGAATCTGAGCTTCTTGCTGCCGATGCGCCAGACTTGAGTGTTGGGGAGGGGCTGCATGACCTGTCTGACTGGAAGTCAGAGCCCAATCTAGCGGACATATCCATTATGGACAATGCCTATGGCATGGATATAGACCCGCAGCCTGTTAAGCTGGAGCGGCTGAGGGTCGAGATGGAGCGGACATTATGGTCTGGTGGTCATGTGTTGTTGCCGGTGCCCGCCTTTGGCAGAGGACAGGACTTGATCGTATGGGCTAGCGAGCAATTCCCTGAACAGGCAATGATTGTAGAGCACGACATATGGCAGGGATTGAAACAGTTAAACCGCTGGAAAGAATGGCTGCGTCCGGAAGCTCCAGCGCGAATAAAACATGTGCTAAACAGTGACAGGGTCTTCGTGCCTCGTGATGCTGCGGAACGAATGAGTCTGCTGGAACAGAACCCAACGGCTATTATCATAACAAGAGACGGCATGATGGATTCCCCACAGGCGCGCTGGTACTATCAGTTTCTGACGGACAATCGCAACATGGGGGAGAGGAATGATAGCGGAGAAAGCATTAGCAACAGTGTTATATTGACCGGGCATGCTCCACAAGGTTCTTTTGGCAAACATCTGTTGGAACGTGCGGATCAAAATAACAGCTGTGTAGCTCGGCATTTGATTTACAAGGTGCATCAGGGATTACCAGATGTGCGGCAAATGTTGAAGAAGTTGCCTAGCAAACAGGTTGTACTCGTTCATGCGCCAAAGCTGCAGACTGACCTGGTACGAGATGAGTTGATAAGAGAAGGGAATAGTGGGTGCGAGGATCCTGCCAGAGAAGTTCATTCTCTGGAGCCGGGTGCTACACTAGAGGTTTAGTATCACATCATCATATTCACTTTGTGCCCTCCTGCATCAATCGGAAGGCATCGACTTCACCAAGTTTGGTCGAGATAGAGCTACGTCCAGCGCTTTTGCGCAGGCGTAGTGGTGTGGCGGTACGCTTAAGCAGCGCTTTGATTTCTCCAGGCCCTAGTTCTGGCCTCAATGAAAGGAGAAGTGCGATGCTTCCGGTCACATGGGAAGTAGCCATAGAGGTACCGCTCATTTCGTGATGCTTGCCATGGATCCAGGAGGATGTGATCTTTTCGCCAGGTGCGTACACGTCTACAAATTGCCCTCGGTTGCTGAAAGGTGCAATGCGTCTGTATTTGTCAGTAGCTCCGACTGAGATCGTCTGGGAATAGCGGGCTGGGTAGTCAATACTTCGGCGCTTGCCCTCATTTCCCGAGGACGCTACAATGACGATGCCGTTATGATATGCTTTATTCACCATATCAAGTAATGCCTTGCTGCGCGACTTCATACCAAAGCTCATATTAATGATATCGACACGATTTAATACACACCAGTCAATACCAAGAATGATATCGGAGACGTAGGCGGCTCCATTATGATCAAATGCTTTTACGGGATGAATTAAAGCTCGTGGTGCTACGCCCACCATACCTTCGTCATAGTTGGACGCCGCGATAGTTCCAGCAATATGAGTACCATGGCCATTATCGTCATAGGGTAGCATGGTTCGGTTAAGCAAATTAATACCCCTGGCGAGAGAATGGCGAAGATCAGGATGTTGAAAATCCGCTCCTGTGTCGATCACTCCGATTCTGACCCGATTCCCTGTCGAGGAAGGCCAAGCCTTGTATGCACGTACCTGTTTGACTCCCCATGGCATGGAAAGGTTCTTCTCTGCTTTTGGTATATGAGCAGTTTCAGCGTGAACCTTCATGCGGGTATCTTCTTCAACGGTAACACCGTTGTGATATTTGCCCAGCCTGTCTCCCCCTGAAAGCGGAGCGATTAAAGCACGGATTAGTCGGGCCGGTTGTACTTGCCGTAATCCCGCAAGCTCGGGTTTCAGCTTCCTAAGATAGGACAGGCATTCCCGGTATTGGTGAGGCTTATCGAACGTGATAATCTGTTTGTTCCGTCCACTGCCGGACGGCTCCGAAATACCCTCATGCAAACGCTGCAAAAAATCCGGATAGTCCATTTGAGACGGTCCCCCTCCGATGAGCCATGCTGAGGTATAGTATGAGCAAGCGTCAGCTGCGGCATGGGAAACCTGCCCCTTTTTTATGTAAATAGGCCTGCTTGTCGTGTCAAAGTGGCTGTGGACACATACGATACATGGAGGGCATAAGCTCTTGTGCAACAACTTTGGGGGGTTCTCCTGAAGCGGGTACAGTCGAAGACGGGGGGGACCCCGTCTTTTTACGTGTGCCGTCTTGTTTAGAGGGATATTCCTGGAAATTATGACGATACCCATCTTTAACTTGCAATTTGCTTCCAAATAGGTTTTACTTAGTTTTGATAATGGATATGTTAGTATTGCATGTATCGTGTATGCTCTGAAACATGTTCTTGTGAATTACGTGTGAGAGGAAGTGTCCCTAGGTGAGTACCCCACTCAACTTGAAGATTGACCCGGAGAAAGTCCACGAGACTCCAATGGTGGACTTGGCATTTATGGTATTGAAAGCAGCCAATACTCCGTATTATTACCGTGACCTGATGAAGGAAGTCGCCAAATTGCGTGGCTTGTCCGACGAAGAAATTAATGACGTTATTGCTCAGCTATATACTGAAATCAACATTGACGGGCGTTTTGCCTGTGTCGGTACGAATCTGTGGGGCTTGAAACGTTGGTATCCGGTAGATAAATCCGAAGATGCCCTGACAGGCGCCAAGCGTCCTCGTATTATTAACGACGAAGACGATGACGACGAAGATGACTATCATGAGGAAGAAGAAACATACAACTCTGATGACGACTTCGATGCAGATAGCGAAGACGAGGATGGCGAAGACGAGCTGTTCGACGGAGAAGAAGATGATGATAGTGATGAAGACGTGGTTATAGACGATGAAGACCTCAGTGATGAGGAAGATTCAGAAGATGAAAATGACGATGAGTCGACGGAAGACGATGATTCGCTTCGTTAGGAACAAGCTACAAGGGGAGATGCGTTCTCCCCTTTTTCATGACCGTTTTCTTGAAAACCTCTTCTGATTTAAAGCTTTCAGGTGGATTCTCCCCAATCTGGTTCAATGGACAAATTAACACATATAACTTCCTTGACAGCGGATTGGACACGGGGTAAACTATTGCTTGGGCTTATGATTGATTCACTTATATGTTTGCTTTTTTTATAAAAGTGCCCCGTACTACGGGAGTGCTTTTTTGTTTTTTATAGGGGTGTTTTCACTCATGAAAGAAGGCTAAGGGCGGCGGACATGGAAAATGATTCCGCTGCCTTCTTCATGGATGATAATCCGTGCAAACGGGTTACGATAACATCATAATGTCGCCTGAATTTTGCATCTTATCTAGGAGGGTTTTGAACAGTGACAAAGTATATTTTTGTGACAGGCGGGGTTGTGTCTTCCTTGGGCAAAGGGATTACGGCAGCTTCACTGGGGAGGCTTTTGAAGAACAGGGGACTGAAGGTAACGATTCAAAAATTTGACCCTTACCTGAATGTCGATCCGGGTACGATGAGTCCTTACCAGCACGGTGAAGTGTTTGTAACGGATGATGGTGCGGAAACGGACCTTGACTTGGGACACTATGAGCGCTTTATTGATATTAATCTGTCCAAGAACAGCAATGTCACAACAGGCAAGGTATATTCCAGCGTAATCAGCAAAGAACGTCGCGGAGAATATTTGGGCGGTACGGTGCAGGTTATCCCTCATATTACGAACGAAATCAAGGAGCGAGTGTACCGTGCAGGCCGTGAAGCGGGTTCGGACGTAATTATTACAGAAATCGGCGGTACTGTGGGCGATATTGAAAGCTTGCCATTTTTGGAAGCTATTCGTCAGCTCAAAAGCGAAGTTGGGCGCGAAAATGTGATGTATATTCACGTAACGCTCATTCCTTATATTAAAGCTGCTGGTGAGGTTAAAACCAAACCAACTCAGCACAGTGTAAAAGAACTGCGCAGCATCGGCATCCAACCGAATGTCATTGTTTGCCGTACAGAGCATGAACTGTCCTCCGATATGAAGGCTAAAATTGCATTGTTCTGCGATATTGACGCGAATGCAGTGGTAGAATGCCGCGATGCTTCAACCCTCTACGAGGTTCCGTTGAACCTACGTGAAGAAGGCTTGGACGAAATCGTAGTTAACCATCTCAAGCTGACAACACCTGCACCAGATATGACCGAATGGGAAGGGTTAGTTGATCGAATCAGCAAGCTGGATAAAACGGTTGAGATTGCTATTGTTGGTAAATATGTTGCATTACATGATGCGTATTTAAGTGTGGTTGAATCACTTTCCCACGCTGGATTTGATGCGAATGCAGACGTGAAAATCCGTTGGGTGAACGCTGAAGAAGTGACGGACGAGAACGTAGCTGACATGCTGGGCGGCATTGGCGGCATTCTCGTACCGGGTGGCTTCGGCGATCGCGGAATTGAAGGCAAAATTAGTACCATCCGTTATGCACGGGAGCAAAAAATTCCGTTCTTCGGCATTTGTCTGGGTATGCAGGTATCTGTCATTGAGGTTGCCCGTTCCCTGGCTGGTCTCGAAGGAGCCAACAGCTCGGAAATTAATCCGGCTACGGATTACCCTGTCATTGACTTGCTTCCCGACCAAAAAGATATCGAAGATCTGGGGGGTACGATGCGTCTTGGCTTGTATCCATGCAAACTGGTGGAAGGTTCTCTGGCTTCGGCTTGCTACAACGACGAGCTGGTGTACGAAAGACACCGTCATCGGTACGAATTCAATAACGAATATCGTGAAGTTATTGAAAAAGCTGGTCTTCGTATTTCCGGTACTTCACCGGATGGGCGCTTGGTGGAAATCGTGGAGCTCCCTGAGCATCCGTGGTTCCTGGCAGTACAATTCCACCCGGAATTTACTTCCCGTCCGAATCGTCCACAACCTTTGTTCCGTGAATTTGTAAAGGCAGCATTGCAGCTTCAAGCTTAATGTTACGGCTTGTAAGACCTCCTCAGGGAGGTCTTTTTTTATCCCATGCTTCCTGATTATGAAAGAATATTCCACAATTATGTATTAGAGAAGGATTTTCTTTTTGCAGGAGCGAATATAGTTTTAGGTATGGGACGGATATTGTACGTCATCGGACGCTGTTATGGCAATAGCTGCATGATCCTCGTTTTAAGATCTTAGGAGGTTAAAACATTGGAAAAGAAGAAAGTATTAATCGTCGATGACCAGAATGGAATACGGATTTTACTGATGGAAGTGTTCGGAAGTGAGGGTTATGAGACCTTTCAGGCGGCGAACGGGAAAATTGCACTTGAAATTGTTGAGAAGGAACCACCTGATCTGGTTCTGCTCGATATGAAAATTCCAGGTATGGACGGACTCGAAATTCTGAAACATCTAAAAACCATGAATCCGGATATCAAGGTTATTATGATGACAGCATATGGAGAACTGGACATGATTAAAGAGGCGACGGAGCTAGGTGCGCTAATGCATTTTACCAAGCCCTTTGATATTGACGAAATGCGGATTGCTGTGAACAAACAACTCAGAGGTGACTAGGTGAGTCACTGTGGTTGAGAACTCTGTTAACACAACAGGGTTTTTTGTTTGTGATTATGGGAAATACTGAAAGTAAATCCTCTCCTTATACAATTCTATCGAAAAACGGCGTCCTGAGCGTGATTTTTGTATGTGTTGATATGCAAAAGCTTGTTTAGTATTTAACATGGGTTGTGGTATAATAAGCCCGTATGTGATGTCGGCTAAAATATAGACAAAACCCAAACACCTTTAGGAGGACTGTAACCATGCCATTGGTATCTATGAAAGACATGTTGAACAAAGCACTCGAAGGAAAATATGCAGTAGGTCAATACAACATTAATAACCTGGAGTGGACTCAAGCTATTTTGGGCGCTGCTGAAGAAGAAAAATCCCCAGTAATCTTGGGTGTTTCTGAAGGCGCAGCACGTCACATGGGCGGATTCTACACTGTAGTTAAAATGGTAGAAGGTCTTATTCATGACATGAAAATCACCGTTCCGGTTGCGATCCATTTGGACCACGGTTCCAGCTTTGAAAAATGTAAAGAAGCTATCGACGCTGGTTTCACATCCGTTATGATCGACGATTCCCACAGCCCAATCGACACAAACATTGCTACAACGAAAAAAGTGGTTGAATATGCTCATTCCAAAGGCGTTTCTGTTGAAGCTGAAGTTGGAATGGTTGGCGGTCAAGAGGATGATGTTGTCGGCGACGTAATGTACGCTAAGTTGGACGACTGTCTGCGTATCGTTAACGAAACAGGTATCGATACACTGGCACCTGCACTGGGTTCCGTACACGGACCATACAAAGGCGAACCAAACCTCGGATTCAAAGAAATGGAAGAGATCTGCAATGCAATCAAACTTCCACTCGTTCTGCACGGTGGTACTGGTATCCCAACGCATGACATTAAAAAAGCAATCTCCCTGGGAACTTCCAAAATCAATGTAAACACTGAGAACCAAATCGTATTTGCGAAAGTGGTTCGTGAGGTGCTTGCTGAGAAACCGGATGCTTATGACCCACGTACATTCATCGCTCCAGGTCGTGAAGCGATTAAACAAACCGTTATCGGTAAAATTCGTGAGTTCGGTTCCAACAACAAAGCGTAATAATGAGTTAAACTGGTCGTGCGTCTGCACAGGCTAGATGTATTTCTTAGTTGTAGCTGTAGTTCTGCTGCACAAAATACTTAAATCTGTACAGTTTAATAGTTTGGTATGGAAAGCACACCGCTTAGCCGGTGTCTTTCCATTTTCACCACTAAAAAAGTTAAAAGTTTTGATTTGAGATTATTGTTTGACCGACTGCAAAACACGTAGGGGGACCCTCAAGCTTATGGAAAAATTGATGATCACCGGTGGACGGCCGCTTCAAGGTACAGTTTCCATCAGCGGTGCCAAAAACAGTGCCATCGCCTTGATTCCCGCAGCCATTCTGGCAGAGTCGGAAGTCATTTTGGACAATTTGCCACTGTTGAGTGATGTGGCGGTGTATTCCGAAATACTGGAGGAACTTGGTGCAACGGTTGCCTGGGAAGGTAGCCAGATGAGAATAGATCCATCCTCTATTAAATCCATTCCTATGCCGAATGGGCCTGTTAAGAAATTACGAGCCTCTTATTATATGATGGGAGCCATGCTGGGCAGATTCAAGGAAGCGATCATCGGTTTGCCAGGAGGGTGCAATTTCGAACCCCGGCCCATTGATCAGCATATCAAAGGTTTTGAAGCGCTGGGTGCCACGGTTACGAACGAGCACGGCGCTATTCATTTGCACGCCAAAGAACTGCGCGGAACCAAGATTTACTTGGATGTTAGCAGCGTAGGCGCTACCATTAATATTATGCTGGCGGCAGCACGTGCCAAAGGCGCCACAATTATCGAAAATGCGGCTAAAGAGCCTGAGATTATAGATGTAGCAACCCTTTTAAACTCCATGGGGGCCATTATTAAAGGCGCCGGTACGGAGACGATTCGAATTGAAGGTGTGTCGGAGCTACATGGCTGCCGTCATTCCATCATACCTGACCGTATACAAGCGGGCACATACATGATTGCTGCTGCGGCAACCCGTGGAAATGTATTGATTGACAACGTAATCCCCAAACATATGGAGGCTCTCACTGCAAAAATGCAGGAAATGGGCATCGGCATCGAGGAATATGATGAAAGTATTCGCGTATTGGGTGCACCTTCCTACGAACATGTCGACGTTAAAGCCTTGATATACCCCGGATTCGCCACAGATTTACAATCTCCCATGACCAGCTTGCTTACTCAAGCGCAGGGTGTCAGTGTATTGAGCGATTTTGTGTACAGCAATCGTTTTAAGCACGTCCCTGAGCTGGTGCGTATGGGGGCTAAAATTCGCGTAGAGGGTCGGTCTGCCATTATAGAGGGTGGTCGGCTGAATGCAGCTAAAGTAAAAGCGGCAGATCTGCGCGCCGGAGCGGCCCTTGTCATTGCTGGACTTACAGTAAGCGAAGGCGTAACCGAGGTGACGGGTGTCGAGTACATTGACCGTGGTTATGATCACCTTGTCTCCAACTTGCGTCTTTTGGGCGCGGATGTATGGCGGCAGACTGAATAATTAAACCATACAATTTTTTCGAACTCCCGGAACGAAAGCGATAGAACGGGCAACACCTGTGCAGCCGCTGCTTGATACAAGATTGTGGTCCATACCTAACAATCAATTATCGGAAAACCGGAATAATTCGGTATAATCCAGGCAGATGGCTGCATAACTTTATTTGTTTTGGTTAAAATTATGTTAATGGTGTTTATGATATCATTGTCTATCATTTAGATGTATGAATGGACTTAATAATTGAATAGGTGGTTATTATATGGATCTGCAAATTTCCGATCTGGAAGAAATGAAGCTGACCGACCTGTACAAGCTGGCCAAGCAATACCAGATCCCGTACTACGGAACGCTCAAGAAGAAAGAACTAATTTTCGCTATCCTACGCGCACAAGCTGAGAAGAGCGGATTGATGTTTATGCAGGGGGTTCTGGAAATCCTTCCTGAAGGTTACGGCTTTCTGAGGCCGATCAATTATCTCCCGAGTACCGAAGATATTTACATCTCTGCTTCACAAATCCGCAAGTTTGACTTGAGAACAGGCGATCTTGTTTCCGGTAAATGCCGAACGCCAAAAGAGAATGAACGATATTTTGGATTGCTTCAAGTTAACGCCGTCAATGGAAGAAGTCCTGAGCAAGCTGCTGAGCGGCTACATTTTCCTGCACTGACTCCACTGTATCCGCAAACCAAATTAGTCCTTGAAACTTCCCCCAACCATTTGTCTACGAGAATTATGGATGTACTGGCCCCTGTCGGACTTGGACAGCGCGGACTCATTGTAGCACCTCCCAAAGCTGGGAAGACGCTTCTCCTCAAAGAAATTGCCAATAGCATTTCTACCAACAATCCCGAGATCGAGCTTTTTGTCTTGTTGATTGATGAACGCCCTGAAGAAGTGACCGACATGCAGCGTTCTGTTAAAGGTGAAGTTGTGGCCTCTACATTTGACGAACTCCCTGAAAATCACATCAAAGTGGCAGAACTCGTGTTGGAGCGTGCGCTACGTCTCGTAGAACATAAAAAGGATGTTGTCATCCTGCTGGATAGCATCACACGTTTGGCTCGTGCGTACAATCTCGTTATTCCCCCTTCTGGTCGTACTTTGAGCGGGGGTATTGATCCGGCGGCATTTCACCGTCCAAAACGCTTTTTTGGTGCGGCTCGGAATGTGGAGGAAGGCGGTAGCTTGACGATTCTTGCTACAGCGCTGATTGATACAGGATCACGCATGGACGATATCATTTATGAAGAGTTTAAAGGTACAGGCAACATGGAGTTGCATTTGGACCGCAAGCTGGCAGAACGTCGTATCTTCCCTGCGATTGATATTCGTCGTTCCGGCACACGCCGTGAGGAAGTGTTGTTGAACAAGGAAGAATTGGATACGATCTGGGCCATTCGTAAAAATATGACGGAAAGCCATGATTTTGTGGAAGGCTTCCTCAAAAAGCTGCGTAATAGCAAAACTAATGCTGAGTTTTTGGCTTCGTTTGATTTGACAGCACCTTCTTCCAGTGGCTCGCAAAGCGGCTCTGGTGGACAACAACGGAGAACTACGCGTTCTACCACAGCGTCAGTCCCGGCCACAACCAACTAAAACCTATTCATGTATTTTATCTGTTCCGTAAGTGCACAGTCGTTACCATTCATTTTGTTAATGGCCAGGCTTAACGGAGCGAAAGGAGCTCCATAATGTATTTGGTGTATGCCGACGAAAAAGGCAATGTATATGATCATGCTTCTTTGTATGGGCTTGCCCGTAGTGCAGACATGATTGTTGAAATCATGGAGGATGAGCTTATTCCGTTACCGGAAGGAGCTACATTGGTAAGCCTGCCCAGCACTCGCCCGGTCGGTATGAACCCTGAAACAGGGGAAATGGTTTCTCTTCCCGGAGATATGCAAGCAGTAGGGGCTTTATTGCCGCAAGGTTTTACACGCTTGTGCCTGCCGGGATATGTGAAGACCGATAAGGAGTACAAACTTCCCTTGTTCGGTTATTCGGCTGTAGTCTGGAAAGACGGAGCATTTTATGTAACGGCAGAGCAGAGTGACAGTCCGTCCAAGTGGAATCCGGAAAACTGTGACCGCCATCAAGTTAAATTGGGTGTGCAGCGGATGACGGAGCAATATCCCGAAAATCGGCTGTACCAACATTTGTCTAACTGTGCGCTGGGCTACGAATGTCTTACTTCCTCGAACACATTCCTGAATCGCTGGGAAGGGGGAGTTCCGGTATCTTATTCTTGTAATGCGGGTTGCTTTGGGTGTATATCTGAACAGCCAGATGACAGTGGCTTCGTATCTCCGCAGACAAGAATGAACTTCCGTCCTCGCGTCGAAGAAATTGTAGAAGTTATGCTGGAACATTTGAAGACACCGGAGTCCATCATTAGTTTTGGTCAAGGTTGCGAAGGCGAGCCTTCCACACAAGCCAAACTGATTATTGATTCGATCAAAGAGGTGCGTTCCATTACGGATATGGGATACATCAATATCAATACGAATGCGGGATTGAGCGATCATATCCGGGGAATCGTGGATGCGGGTCTTGATCTGATGCGCGTTAGTACCATTAGTGCACTGGACGATCATTACAATGCGTATTACAAGCCGCGCGGTTACACGTTGTCTAATGTGGAAAAATCACTTCGTTATGCTTCTGAGCAGGGTGTATATACGTCGATTAACTATTTGATTTTTCCGGGTGTAACTGACCGCGAGGAAGAAATTGAGGCAATGATTGAATTTGCCAAACGAACTAAGCTCAAGCTGATTCAAATGCGTAATTTGAACATCGATCCTGAAAGCTATCTGGAGTTGATTCCACCTGCTCAAGGTGAGATCCTTGGAATGAAGCAAATGCTTGAGATTTATCGTGAGGAACTGCCTGATGTAGTCATCGGTTCTTACACTCATGTACCGCCGCAAGGGCAGGCACGTCCCAAATTTGCCAAGGCCTAAAACGGTCATACAGCAATTGAAATACACCTGTTTTGCGCTGTTTCTGAATGCAGAAAAGAGTTGTTGAAACGCTCATATTCAAGTGCTATAATGTGAACATGTGTTCATACAACTCTGGACTGATAGGACGTTCAGGGCGGAAAGAGGTGAAAGTTCAATGCAACAAGCTATTCAACCAACATTTAACGTAACTACTGTCACTTGTGCTTGCGGAAATTCGTTTGAAACTGGTTCTGTGAAAGGATCTCTGCGTGTGGAGATTTGCTCCGCCTGCCACCCGTTCTTCACTGGCAAGCAGAAATTTATTGATGCTGGTGGACGCGTGGATCGTTTCAAAAAGAAATACGGTATCTAATGGATTACCGCAAGTTATAAAGTTATTAGAGCCTTCTGCGACTGCAGAGGGCTCTTTTTGTAATAATGTGTATTTGCTTTTTATGCGGCCTTAAGATATACTTATTTTCACCGTGCTAGATGGGGAGGTAGCGGTGCCCTGTAACTCGCAATCCGCTATAGCGAGGTTGAATTCCTGTTAGAGGTGTTGTTGATGTGAGGCTGGTCCCTGCGCACAATGTTGACGGCTGGGTCCTCCGCAATGAGTACTTGTGAACCTGGTCAGGTCCGGAAGGAAGCAGCCATAAGCAAGCCCACTCTTGTGCCGGAGGGTTGCCTAGCCCGAGTTGCTGTTCAGGATTGCCGCTCGGATCACAACGATCAATAACAGGTGCACGGTATATATTAGTAATTAGAACATCTTGGCAATCATTGCGAAGATGTTTTTTTGTGTTTTATAAATTGGAAGGTGTCTGGTTTAGATTCGGACGGGAGTATAGTATAATGAAGTGACCATGACTGGTCATGAAAGTGAATGGGAAAGAGGGTAACGCGCATTGGAACATATAGCGTTGTACCGTGCTTGGCGGCCGCAGGCTTTCAAAGACATGGTAGGACAACAGCATATTATCCAGACATTGCAGAATGCCATCCGCGAAAATCGCACGTCCCATGCCTACCTGTTCAGCGGTCCACGAGGAACAGGTAAGACGAGTGCGGCCAAAATTTTGGCCAAGGCAATCAACTGTGAGCATGGACCTGCGCCGGAACCTTGCAACGAATGCGAAGCCTGTAAACGGATCACGGCCGGAGCGGTCATGGATGTACAGGAGATTGATGCAGCCTCCAACCGGGGCGTTGAAGAGATTCGTGATTTGCGCGATAAAGTCAAATATGCGCCCACAGAAGTGCGGCACAAGGTTTATATCATTGATGAAGTGCACATGCTGACGACGGAAGCGTTCAATGCGCTGCTCAAGACGCTGGAAGAGCCGCCGCCACACGTGATGTTCATATTGGCTACGACTGAACCACATCGGATTCCGGCTACAATTATTTCACGTTGCCAGCGGTTTGACTTTCGCCGGGTATCGCTGGAAGAACAGACAGAGCGGCTTGACCTGATATGTCAACAGGAGAACATACAGGCTGATTCGGATGCACTGCAGTACATTGCGCGTCTTTCAGATGGCGGGATGCGAGATGCGGTTAGCGTTTTGGATCAGATATCCTCGTTTACAGATGGTCGGGTTACTTATCAGCAGGTGCTGGACATGACGGGAGGTATTGCGTCCGAGCAATTCGGTAAGCTTGCCTTAGCATTGCTGAAAGAAGATGTGGGCACGGTGCTCCAAATGATCGAGAACTTTATGCAGGAAGGTAAAAGTGCAGATAAGTGCATGGAGAATCTTCTGTACTATTTCCGAGATCTGCTAATGATCAAGATGGTGCCTCAGGCGACCAAAATGACGGAGCGAGTGCTGGATCCAGAGCGATTTAAGGAAGTGGCAGATGCTTTTACCAAGGAGCAACTCTTTGCAATGATTGACACCCTTAATCGTTATCAGAGCGAGATGAAATATGCCGTACAGCCCCAAACCTTGTTTGAGGTAGCTCTATTGAAGCTATGTAGTATTCCGGGGGAAGCAGGGGCCGTTGCTCAGCCGACCGCACAACGCTCTGGCGCTGCAGCTGATCAGGAAGATGTGGTAATGTTGAAGCGTCAGCTTGCTGAGCTGGAAAAGAAATTGGAACGTGCACTGCAAGGTGGATTGGGCGCTGGAGCGGGACAGGAGGCATCGTCGGGCGGCCGTCAGGCTTCCGGGGGTCGTGCCCCTGCTCCGCGGATTTCAGCGCCGGCCAAACTCCCTTCTCAGTTGGATCGCTATATAGCTGAGAAGTCGAGCGAAGCATTCGCAGCAGCGGGACGTAAGTGGAGTCAGATTTTGCAAGGGGTAAAAGAGGCGAAAGTTACGGTTCATGCCTGGTTTATGGACGGTGAGCCAGTTTCTGTGTTAGAGGATAGTGTACTGGTCGCATTTAAGAACAATATTCATCGTGAAACTACCGAAAAGCCTGCCAATAAGCAGGTCATCGAGAAGGTATTGCATGAGCAGTTGGGTCATCCTTATCGTTTAGTAACGATGATGCAAAAGGATTGGAATGCTGCGATTGAAGGAGTTTCCAACCAGCCTGCCGAAGAATTGCATTTGGAGCCGGAGCATGATGCGCCGGGAAAGTCCAAGGAGCCCTGGATTGATGAAGCTATACAACTTTTCGGGGAAGATTTGGTAGTCATTAAAGATTAAAGCAAGTGTCTAGATGTATACTTCATTAAAGGAGATGATTGAAATGAACAATATGAACCAAATGATGAAGCAAGTGAAAAAAATGCAGGAACAAATGCTGAAAGCCCAAGAGGAACTTGGCGGAAAAGTAATCGAAGGAACTTCTGGCGGCGGTGTTGTGACTGTGGAGGTAAATGGACATAAAAAAGTGTTGTCCATCACGATCAAACCGGAAGCAGTAGATCCTGATGATGTAGAAATGTTGCAAGATCTTGTGCTGACTGCAGTTAATGATGCTTTGTCCAAAGCAGATGAACTGGCTAATGATGATATGGGTAAATTTACAGGCGGCATGAAAATTCCGGGCTTGTTCTAGTCTGCTGCATAAAGGAGAAACACGCTATTGTATTATCCGGAGCCGATTGCAAAGCTAATTGACGCTTTTACGCGC